>JBAZNK010000020.1 GCA_041649255.1 bacterium | reverse complement strand
GGATAAAGGTTATATAGTTGCAGGATATACGTACTCTTTCGGTACAGGCACACCGGATTCTGCAAATGTATATCTTATAAAGACTGACTCATTAGGTTATGTGGGAATAGAAGAAAACTTATCGCCATATTTGGATGTCGCTTCACTTGAAATCTCCCAGAATCCATTTATTAAGTCAACAGTTATAAAGTATTTCCTATCCGTTAGAGCTCAAGTTATATTAAGTGTTTATGACATTTCAGGGAGTTGTGTTAAGACTCTCATCAACGAACTCAAACCCGCAGGCTCTTATTCCACAACTTTAAATGCAAACGAACTAAAAACAGGGATTTATTTTGTGAAGTTGAGCGCAGGTACATTCAAAGAAACGAAGAAATTAATATTGATAAAATAACAGAGAATGTTTTAAGGTTTATAGGAGGGATTATGAAAAAGAAAGAATTATTGAGAAATTTTGTAATAATTAATTCGCTTTTAGCTTCGTGCGCAACATATGTCGGTGGGATAGAAAATATTCAGAATATGTCTAAACCTTTCAACGCAGTTGAAGTAATTGAAAAAGTTTCGCACTACCCGGTATATAAAAATTGGAAAACTGTAATTAAAGATAAATCATATGAAGCATCTTTTGAAGAAAATGGTATTTTATTAAAAGTTAATGAAAAGAAAAATGGTACAAAGGATGTTTTTATCCCTGTAAAAGGGAAGCCTGAAATCAATGGCGGCAGAGTAGTTTATAAATCCGAATACGGGGAAGTTGCCTTTGAAGGAAAAAACTCAGGATTGAAGCTTTATGCCAGAGGTAAATACGGAGAAGAATTCAGAAGAATAAAAAATCTGAATTCTTACGAGAACACTATTAAAATGAATAATTTTAGATATGAAAATAAAGGGAAAGACTCGTTAACCACAGGTGAATTCATAATTGATACAAACGTTACCTATGTAACGGCATTAGAAAACCAACGAGCCCCGATTATTGCATCTGACGGAACAAACTGCCTTATAGTATGGCAAGACCGGCGCGTAGATTCAAACGAGGAAGACATTTATGGAACCCGGGTAAGTCAGACCGGTGAAATACTTGACCCCGCAGGAATTGCTATTGCTACCACTCAATATTATGAAGGTTCGCCTGCTGTTACATTTAATGGTGGAAATTATCTTGTTGTCTGGACAGACTGTCAAAATATTTATGGAACCCGCATAAGCAAATCCGGAATATTACTGGATACAAATAATATAATAGTTGCAACCTCGACCGACGGTATCCACTCCTCTGCAGTTGCGTCGGACGGAACAAATTATATTGTAGTTTGGTCAGATAGAGGAGCGGACACTTATGATATTTATGGTAAAAGGATGAATGAGGCAGGAATATTACTGGATACAACGGCTATTGCTATATGTACCGCAAAAAATCTACAAGGGAACCCTAAGGTTGCATTTAATAAGGATGCTTATCTGGTAGCGTGGGAAGATTACCGTGATAGTTCAACTATTTCCGGTATTTATGGAGCACGGGTCTCGCAAAATGGGACGGTGATGGATACTCAGGGAATTGATATTTCTACTATGGGATGGGGGTATACGCCTAACGTTGTCTCTGACGGGACAAATTGGTTCGTAGTATGGGGATACACAGGTAATATTTATGGCAGATTTATAAATGAAAACGGGGTGGCGCTGGATACGGCAGGATTTAGTGTTTCTCCCGATACAAATCATACTAAATTTTATCCGGCAATTACATTCGACGGAACAAATTATCTTGTAGTATGGGAACAACAACATAATACTTATTATGATATTTATGGAACCCGGGTAAGCCAGACAGGAGCAATACTCGACACGACAGAAATTAATATTTCCAATACTCTAAAGGGAGCTGAATACCCTGCCGTTGCATTTAATGGAGTAAATCATATCGTAGTATGGTCAAGTGGAAACGCGCTGCAGGAAGACATTTATGGCAAACAGATAAATAAATTAGGAGAAATCCTTGATACAACAGGAATTAAATTCTCTAAATCTGCAAATAATCAAAATTTCCCTGCAGCTGCATTCGACGGAACAAATTATCTTGTGGTATGGGAAGATGACCGTAATGATAATGGAGAGGAGAAGAATTTTGATATATATGGGACCAGAATTTCTTCATCGGGTGCAATACTTGACCCTCTTGGAATTCCTATTTCTACGGCACCCGGCAACCAATTTTTTCCTTCAATCGCCTTTGACGGAAATAATTATTTCGTAGTCTGGAACGATAGCCGAACAGGATATAGCGGCACCTATGGAGCAAGAGTAGGACAATCAGGAAATGTCATTGATACGGCAGGAATATTTATATCGGACATCGGATGTGGGCGTTGGTGGTCTACGGCAGTTGCATTCGGAGATACAAATTACCTTGTAGTATTTGCAGGAAGCGATATTTATGGTGCAAGAGTCAGTAAATCAGGGATACTCCTTGATACAACAGAAATTCCTATATGCACTAATTCCGGAGACAAAGGAGGACCGAGTGTTGCATTTGACGGAAATAATTATTTCGTAGTTTGGGGTGAGGAGAGAAGTGATTACGATAACATTTACGGAACCCGCATAAGCAAATCAGGCATAGTTCTTGACCCGACAGGGATTGCTATTTCAACTGCATCCTTTAATCAAATGTACCCTTCAATTACTTTTGACGGAACAAACTATTTTGTTGTATGGGAAGATAATCGCTCAGAAAAGTATGACATTTATGGAACCCGCATAAATACTTCCGGACAGGTACTTAGCCCATCCGGCACTCTTATATATAGTGGAGGAACAAGCGAACAATATTTTCCAAAAGTCGCATTTGATGGGACAAATTATCTTGTGGTATGGCAGGATTATGCTAATTATATTGACTTTTGTAATATTTATGGAGCGCAGGTAAGTCAAACCGGAACCCCAATTAATGTTTTCAGCATATCCGATGACAAAAAAGAAAAAAGTTTACCTGCGTTGGCAAAAGGAACCGGCAGTCAAATACTTGTTACTTATTCGATGTTTACACACGATATAAATGAAAGACCCGTAAATACATATCGCGTTTATGGTAAATTATATCCGTTCAGTGGAATAGAGGAAAATTCCAATTCCTCAATTAGCAATCCTCAATTGAAAATACTTCGGAACCCATTTATTCAGTCAACAATCATTAGTTATTACTTGCCGAAACTCTCAACAAGTAACTCTCAACTCTTAACGCTTAAGCTCTATGACCTATCGGGACGATGTGTGAAAACACTTGTCAACGAATCCAAACCCGCCGGAACTTATACCACAACCCTAAATGCAAAAGAACTAAAAGCAGGAATATATTTTGTGAAGCTAACCGCCAGCAATTTCAGCACAACTAAGAAACTTATACTGATGAAATAGGAAAATGACAATTATATTAACATTATTTCTTCTCCAACAAACCTACGCCCTCGGCACTTGGCCAAAATACGGCGCAACACTTGAAAATACGCATCTGCAATATATGAAGGGTGCGATGTTTAGTGAGCCGGATGTAAAATGGTCATATAAAACAGGGGATATAGTAGAATCTTATGGCGCTACGGTAGCAGATGCTGATAAAGATGATACAATGGAAGTAGTGATTGGAAGCTGGGATAATAAAATTTATTGTTTTAATGGAACAACAGGGATAATAAAATGGAGTTATTTATCCTGGGGAGATGTAAGAACTTCTTCTGCAATTTTTGATATAGACAAAGACGATACGCTTGAAGTTGTGATTGGAAGTGATAAAGTTTATTGTCTGAATGGGGGAACAGGGGTAGTAAAATGGAGCTATATAATAGGAAGTATGGTAACATCTTCCCCTACAATTGCAGATATTGATAAAGATGATACAATGGAAGTAGCGATTGGAAGCTGGGATCATAAAGTTTATTGTTTAAATGGGATAACGGGAGGAATAAAATGGAGTTATTTGACAAGAGGTGATATAAGCTCTTCTGCGCCAGCGATAGCAGATATCGATAAGGATAGTAATATGGAAGTAGTAATCGGAAGTGAGGACAGCACGGTTTACTGTCTAAATGGAATGACAGGGGTAGTAAAATGGAGTTATACAACGGAAAGTATTGTAACATCTTCCCCTACAATTGCAGATGTTGATAAAGATGATACTCTTGAAGCAATAATTGAAGGCGGTAAAACATATTGTCTTAATGGAGTAACAGGGGTAGTAAAATGGAGCTACCCAATAGGAGCTTTATTCAGCACCTCTCCAGCTCCAGCAATAGCAGATGTGAACAATGATGATACGATGGAAGTGGTAATCGGAGGTTGGGATGATAAAGTTTATTGTTTGAATGGGATTACTGGCGAAGTAAGATGGAGTTATACGACTGGATATGGGGTTCATAGAGGTATATCTATTGCTGATATTGATATGGATGATAAGTTTGAAGTTTTTGTCCCTAATTTGGGTAATCTCTCTGGCGCTTTTTTGTATTGTCTTAATGGAGAAAGTGGTTTACTTCTGTGGAAAAAACAATTCCTTCAGGATGTTCACGATATAACCATTGCGGATATAGATAATGATGGATGCGTGGAATTAGTAGTAAGCACTCTACCTGGCGCTATCTGGGCACTTGACGATATCAGTAATTCCAATAACTGCGGATGTATGGGGACAGAAGAGAAAAGTAAAGAGTTAAAAGTTGAAAGCTTCGAGTTCAAAGTTATAAAAGAAAAGATTTATCTCTCTGTCCCGAATACAATAGAAGCAGATATAAAATTATATGATTTATGCGGAAGGATGAAAGAGGTTATTTATTTGGGTGCATTAGGGAAAGGAAATTATACGTTTACACCGAACATTCATAAGAACGGGATATATTTTGTGAGACTAACAACCGGGAATTACAAACTAACGAAGAAATTGATTTTAATGAAATAATATTATAAACTAAACAAAAAAGGAGAAATTATGATAAAACTACAAGTAATAATATTTGCTGCCTTTGTTACAGTAACTGCAAATGCTCAATACCCGGGCTGGACCAATTATACCAACGGACAATATGTCACGGCTGTTGCTGATAGCGGCAATGAATTATGGGTTGGCACTACAGGTGGACTCATAAAAATGAACAAAACTACTGCGGTAATGACATTTTATAACCACGCAAATTCCGGGTTGCCTTATAACGATGTCAGTGCTCTTGTAATACAGGGAAGTAATATCTGGATTGGCACTTTTGGTGGTGGTATTGCGAAATTTGACGGGACTACATGGACTGTGTTCAACACTTCAAATTCCGGCTTGCCCCATGATGGTACCCGGACTCTTGCAATAGAAGACAGTAATATCTGGATTGGAACTTCGGGTGGACTTGCAAAGTTTGATGGTACTAATTGGACTGTTTTCAACTCCTCAAATTCCGATTTGCCTTATGACATTGTCTATGCCCTTGTAATAGAAGGGAGTAGTATCTGGGTTGGTACTTATGGTGGTCTTGCGAAGTATGATGGTACTACATGGACTGTTTTTAACTCCTCAAATTCAGGTTTGCAAGATAATCATATCTGTGCTCTTGCAATAGAAGACAGTAATATATGGATTGGAACTTATGAAGGTCTCACAAAGTTTGATGGCACTAACTGGACTATGTTCAACTCCGCAAATTCCGGTTTACCATATAACTGGGTTCAGGCTCTTGGTATAGAAGGGAGTAATATCTGGATTGGAACTTATGGTGGTTTTGCAAAGTTTGACGGAACTACCTGGACGGGGTTCAATTCCTCAAATTCCGGTTTGCCTTGTGACTATGTCCGGGCTCTTGCGATAGAAGAAAGTAATATCTGGGTTGGTACTTATAATAGTGGACTTGCGAAATTTGACGGGACAAATTGGACAGTATTCAGCACCTCAAATTCCGGTTTGCCTTATAACTATGTCAATGCTCTTGGGATAGAAGGGAGTAATATCTGGATTGGTACTGAGTATGGTGGGCTTGCAAAATTTTATGGGACTAACTGGACTGTGTATGACACTTCAAATTCCGGTTTACCTTTTAACAATGTCCGTGCGATTGCAATAAAAGGAAGTAATATATGGATTGGCGCCTGGGGGTATGGACTTGCAAAGTTTGACGGGACTAACTGGACTGTGTATGACACCTCAAATTCCGGGTTGCCTTCTAACTATGTCAATACTCTTGTAATAGAAGGAAGTAATATCTGGATTGGTACTGATGGTCTTGTGAAGTTTGACGGCACAAACTGGACTATATATGACACCTTGAATTCCGGGTTACCTTCTAACTATGTCCGTGCGATTGCAATAGAAGGAAACAATATCTGGATTGGTACTGGTTATGGTGGCATTGCGAAGTTTGACGGCACTAACTGGACTGTGTTCAACGCTTCAAATTCCGGGTTGCCTCACAACTGTGTCTATACTCTTGCAATAGAAGAGAGTAATGTATGGATTGGCACATGGTGCGGTATTGCGAAATTTGATGGCACTGCATGGACTGTGTTCAACACCTTAAATTCCGATTTGCCTTATAACGGGGTCAATGCTCTTACAATAGAAGGGAATAATATATGGATTGGCACTCTGAATAATAATGGTGGTCTTGCAAAGTTTGACGGCACTAACTGGACGGTGTTCAACAACTCTAATTCCGGGTTGCCTGATAACTATATCAATGCTCTTGCGATAGAAGGGGGAAATATATGGATTGGGACTAATGGTGGTGGCCTTGCAGTATATGATATGATAGGGATAGAAGAAAACTCAAATATTAAAACCCCTTCGACTACGCTCAGGGCAAGTCAAAATCCATTCCGCAAAACCACTATTATCCATTATTCTTTACCGGAATACACAAATATACAATTAACGATTTGTAACCTTTCAGGTCGCCGTGTCGAAACACTTGTCAACGAGCAGAAACCCGCCGGTAGTTATAATGTTACCTTCTCCGCCAAAGGTCTTGCATCGGGAGTTTATTTTGTGAAGTTGAGCGCAGGCACATTCAAAGAAACGAAGAAATTAATTTTAATGAAATAAAAGAATAGGACAAAAGAGAAAATAAAATTAACAGTGATTGAAAGAGAATTGCAGGAGATTAACACAAAAAAGAAAAGACAATTTAGAGTTTAAAGTAGGAAAAGAAAAACAGATAAAAAGATAGCCTCACGCAAAGGCGCTAAGACGCAAAGAAGAGAGAAAATTGAAAGTTAAAATAAAAGGGGGAGAAATGAGGAAATATTTATTTTTTGTGTCTTTGATAATTTTTATTACAGGGGATATTGAAGCGAAAACAATTCACATCCCGGCTGACTATACTACAATTCAGGAAGGAATTGATTCTGCCGTGTCGGGAGATGTGGTACTTGTCTCAAAAGGGACTTACGCCGGCGGTATAAATATGAAGGGAGGCGTCCATCTCAAAAGTGAAGAAGGTCCGGGAAGCACAATCATTAGCGGAGGGACATATTATATCAGAAGTGTTATCAGATGTGTTAATTTAACCGATACAACTCTAATTGATGGTTTTACCATACGTGATTGCAATTCACATGGGACTCTTGGGGGTGGAATATATTCCTATAATTCAAATATGATTATAAGAAATAACATTATTCGGAATAATGTTTTAGAGGCGCTTTATTATAATGATTCTTCAGCGGGGGGAGGTATATATGTTGGAGGAGGGTCGGCTTTGATTGAAAATAACATAATAAGGGATAATATAGCTGATGCGGATGACTGTCCTAAAAACAAGAAAAAGTCTGATTATGCATATGGAGGTGGCGGAATATATGCAGAAGCTACAATGGTAACTATCAAGAATAATATTATAGCTTACAACTCTGCAATAGAAGCTAGTCCTTTTGGAGGCGGAATTGAATGTGTCAATTGCATAAAAGCCGTTATTTTTAATAACCTTATAGATAGCAATTATACAAGCGATGGTAAGTGGACGGAAGGTTTTGGAGCAGGGATTTTATGCGCCGGTCCGGTAGAGATAATCAATAATACAATAGTTAATAATTATCTCCGGGGTTATAACAGTAGATATGGTGGCGGTATTTATTGTTTTCCGGGACAGGACTCCATAATTATAAAAAATAACATAATTGCCTTTGACAGCGCATCAATAACAGGAGGAGGGATATATTGTGACAGTTTGGATTCCAGTAAAGTATTTATTGGATATAACGGTTTTTATCTCAATGCGCCTGATAATTTTTATAATGCTCCACAGGGAGTTGGAAATTTCTCCTGGGGCACAAACAGAAACGGCATTCCCTGCGACAGCTTTTATAACATAAACATTGACCCGGGATTTACAACGGGAACATCAGGAAATTATTACCAGCAAAATGTTTCAGGTTGTGGGGATTATATTGTTAATAATGAGTTTGGATTTCTGGGCGGGAATACCACTGACGGCAAGCCTGATACGGGGTGGGTTGATTTAGGATATCATTATGGAACGCCGATAGGAATAGAAGAAAAATGGAGCGAAGCGACATCCCGCCTCGGCGGTGATCAAAAATCAAATATAAAAATAGGGCAAAACCCGTTTATTGGGATAACTACTATTTGTTATGATGTCCCGAAAGAAGCGAGTGTTTCGGTAAAGATTTATGATATTACGGGGAAATGTGTAAAAACATTAGTTGATGGGAATGTATTGGCGGGAAGTTATAAAGAGACAATAGACTCGAAAGATTACGGCAAGGGAGTATATTTTGTAAAATTATCATCCGACAGGTATAAAGAAACGAAAAAAATGGTAGTAATCCAGTAATTTATACCAAACAGGTTAGTATTAATAAAGTGGAAAAGTCTTTATTGACTTTCTTTTTGGGTGGAAATTATTTATTTATAAAAACTTATATTTTTTGCTTGACAAATACGACAAATAGCGTAAACAGTAAGTCTATTTTTTATTTTAAACAGAAGTTCTTTGATAATTATATAGGAAAAGTAGTTTAAGAGTAAGGATAAGATAATAAGGGTATATGGTGGATGCCTAGGTACTGGCAACTGATGAAGGACGTGGTAAGCTGCGATAAGCCTCGGAAAGGTGCAAACAACCGTTAACCCGGGGATTTCCTAATGGGGAAACCTGTTCTGATTCAAATCAGAACACTTCCTGCTTTTGGCAGGAGGGATCAACTCGGCGAAGTGAAACATCTCAGTAGCCGGAGGAAAAGAAAACACCGTGATTCTCTTAGTAGTGGTGAGCGAAAAGGGAAGAGCCTAAACTCATTTGTATGTCAAGCCAGCATGTGTTATACAAAGAGGGTAGTGGGGTCTAGAGTGGACTTAATGCTGATAAGTCCGGCAAGTCAAAAAAATTACATTTAGTCAAAATCTTCTGGAAAGAAGACACCCAAGAAGGTGATAGTCCTGTAGACGAAAAATGTAATTCTTGCTTTTTAGAAACCCGAGTACTGCGGAGCACGTGAAATTCTGCAGGAATCTGTGCCGACCACGGCATAAGGCTAAATACTAACCAGTAACCGATAGTGAACTAGTACCGCGAGGGAAAGGCGAAAAGAACCCCTAACGGGGAGTGAAATAGAACCTGAAACCATATACTTACAAGCTGTAGAAGTCTGACTTACGAGTATTTATACTTGTAAGAAGGATAACTGTGTACTTTTTGCAGCACGGACCGGCGAGTTATTTCTGATTAGCAAGTTTAATTCTAATACAAACATATTGGAAGAAGGCGTAGGGAAACCAAGTCCAACGAGGGCGATTAAGCTAGTCAGAATAGACCCGAAGCTAAGTGATCTATCCATGGTCAGAATGAATCTCGTATAAAAACGAGAGGAGGTTCGAACTGGTGTGGCTTGAAAACCGCTCGGATGAACTGTGGATAGGAGTGAAAGGCTAATCAAACTTAGTGATAGCTGGTTCTACCCGAAATAGCTATAGGGCTAGCCTCAGAAGTTTAATAACGGGGGTAGAGCACTGGATGAATTTCCTTTTGGCAACAGAAGGAAACTTAACCAAACTCCGAATACCGTTATTCTATATTCTGGGAGTCAGGGATTGAGGAATAACCTCCAGTCCCAAAAGGGGAACAACCCAGACCATAAGCTAAGGTCCCCAAATAAAGGCTAAGTGGGAAAGGATGTGAAATTACTTAGACAGCCAGGATGTTGGCTTAGAGGCAGCCACCATTTAAAGAGTGCGTAACAGCTCACTGGTCAAGCGATTTCGCGCCTAAAATGATCGGGGCTCAAGCTTTTTACCGAAGCTATGGTTGTATTCCGCTTCGGCGGGATACGAGGTAGGGTAGCATTCCAATTGGAGCGAAGTTAGGACGCGAGTCATAATGGACCGATTGGAAGAGATAATGCCGGTATGCGTAACGATAATTCGGGTGAAAAACCCGAACACCGAAAACCTAAGGTTTCCTGGGGAAGGCTAATCCGCCCAGGGTAAGTCGGAACCTAAGCCAAGTCTCGTTAACGCGAGAGTAGGTGATGGAAGATCTGTTAAAATTCAGATACCATAAGGGGAGTGTTTGACCTTAGAGGGGACGCAGAAAACACGACTGGTCCTGTGTAAGCTTACAGGATCAAAGCCTGCAGTCTTGTTCCGTTATGCGGGATGAGATGAGGGGTGATTGGGAACTCGAAAGGGATAAACCAGTCTTAAGATTCTGCCAAGAAAATCCTCTAAGTTAGCTCTTCAGATGTCCGTACCATAAACCGACACAGGTAGGTAGGAAGAATATTCTAAGGTGCTCGAGATAACTCTCGTCAAGGAACTCGGCAATCTAGCCCCGTAACTTAGGAAGAAGGGGTGCCCGGAGTAGATGATCCTGAACAGGGGGAGTTGAAACGGGCCGCAGTGAAAGGGCTTTAGCGACTGTTTATCAAAAACACAGGTCTCTGCTAACTCGCAAGAGGATGTATAGGGACTGACACCTGCCCGGTACTAGAAGGTTAACGCAAGGGGTGCAAGCTCTGAGCCGAAGCCCTAGTAAACGGCGGCCGTAACTATAACGGTCCTAAGGTAGCGAAATTCCTTGTCAGGTAAGTTCTGACCCGCACGAATGGTGTCACGACTTAAGCGCTGTCTCGACGAGAGACTCGGTGAGGTTGCAACAGGAGTGAAGATGCTCCTTACTCGCCACAGGACCGAAAGACCCCGTGAACCTTTACTGCAACTTGGTATTGGGTTTTAGTAAAGTATGTGTAGGATAGGTGGGAGACTATGAAGTTCCGGCGCTAGCCGGGGCAGAGTCAACGGTGAAATACCACTCTTATTTTGCTGGAATTCTAATTTCGATTGTGGAAATCGAAAGACAGTGCCTGGTGGGTAGTTTGACTGGGGCGGTTGCCTCCCAAAATGTAACGGAGGTGCCCAAAGGTTGGCTCAATTCCGTCGTTATGGAATGTAGAGTGTAAAGGCATAAGCCAGCTTAACTGTGACCCCGACAGGGGGAACAGGTGCGAAAGCAGGGCTTAATGATCCGGCAGTCCCGAGTGGAAGGGCTGTCGCTCATCGGATAAAAGGTACTCCGGGGATAACAGGCTAGTCTCGCCCAAGAGTTCATATCGACGGCGAGGTTCGGCACCTCGATGTCGGCTCATCGCATCCTGGGGCTGTAGAAGGTCCCAAGGGTTGGTCTGTTCGCCCATTAAAGCGGTTCGTGAGCTGGGTTCAGAACGTCGTGAGACAGTTCGGTCCCTCTCCGTGGTGAGCGCAGGAGATTTGAGGAGGGCTGTCCCTAGTACGAGAGGACTGGGATGGACGAACCTCTGGTCTATCAGCTGTAGTGCTAATTGCATGGCTGAGTAGCTATGTTCGGAAAAGATAACCCCTGAAAGCATCTAAGGGGGAAGCTTGCTCCAAGATAATATCTCCCTTTCAAGATGCAAGTCTTGAAACTAAAAGCTCCTTGTAGACTACAAGGTTGATAGGTTGCAGGTGGAAGCCTGGTAACAGGTTAAGCCGAGCAACACTAATAAGCTGTGCGTCTTATTTCTCTTAAACTACTTTTCCTATTTTTTTTATCTTATGTTTTTGATTAAGTTCTTTTCTTCATTTTTAGTAAATCAAACAAAAAATTACAGGAGGCATTATGTTTAAAAAGGTTAGTATTACGTTGCTTCTTTTATTCTCGGTTAATTCCTTTGCAGATTGGACTAAATGGATAGGCAGACAGGAATCTCAATACGCCGGAGATGTTAAACAATGTCCGGACGGAGGATTTATAGTTGCAGGAAAATTAGATAAAGATCCGGGTTCACTTAAAGAGTACGATTTTTATCTTGTAAAAACGGATTCAGCCGGAGATACTTTATGGACAAAAAATTATGGCAGCGATGACAAAAGTGAAATGGCTAATTCCATTCAAATATGCGATGACAGCGGCTTTATTGTTGTTGGAACAAGAGACCGTGGTATGTATGGAGACATTTTTGCCTTAAGAACCAAAGCCAATGGCGACACTGTATGGACAAAAATTTATAATTTAATGGATAAAAATTACGGAAATTATGTTTGCAAATGCAGCAGCGGTGGCTTTTTGATTGCAGGAAAAGTAACTTCCAACACCTATGCCTGTCTTATCAGAATAGATGAAGACGGAGATACTCTCTGGACGAGAAAGTATGGGCCGGGGAATGACGAATGGGCTAGTTGCGTTCAGGAATGTAATGACGGTAATTTTATAGTCTCAGGGTACTCATTTGTCGGTGCTTCCGCCGGGGGCAGCGTATTGCTTATGAAAGTCGATACACTGGGCGATACTCTCTGGACAAGAACTTATGGCACAACCGAACTTGATATGGGTTATTCCGTTCAGGAATGCGCAGATAATGGATTTATAATCGTAGCAGAAACATATCCATCCGGTTCGGATAAAAATAATGTATATATTATCAGAACAAATTCTACCGGGGACAGCTTATGGACAAGAATTTATGGCGGAGCTCAGAACGATTTGTGCACTTCTGTACTGGAATGTTCCGAAGGCGGATTTTTAGTCTCAGGAGAGAGTTATTCCTTTGGTAGCAATGCTGATATATATATTCTCAAATTAAATGCAAATGGCGACACTACCTGGACAAAAACCTATGACGGTATGGGTTATAATGACAATGGCGGCTATCTTGCAAAATGCGCAAGCGGGTATATAATTGCAGGAACGGCAACGAGTTATATGTATCCCTATATATTACTCATAAGACTTTCTTCTATTGGAGTTGAGGAAAAAGGGATTACAAAGCAAACAACTACTCTTAACGCTTCTCCGAATCCGTTCAATTCATTTGCTAACATCCGATACACACTTGCAAATACGGGACACGCTACGCTGAAAGTTTTTGATATTTCAGGTAAACCGGTGCGGACATTAATAAATAAAGTTCAGTCTTCCGGTGCTTATAACGTGCAGTGGGATGGCAAATCCGTGACAGGCAAGCAATTACCAAATGGTTATTACTTCTATCAACTGAAGACGGCAACCGAAACAAGAACACAAAAAACATTATTAGTTAGATAATTATAATTTCAGTAGGGAATAGGGGCGGGAATTTCATTCCCGCCCCTATTTTTTATTCCCTTGACTTTTTCTATTTCCGCTGTAAATACGTCGTAAGCTAATATATGTTTGATATTTCTTTATGATGGGGGTGCTTATGAGAAAATTCTTATTCGGAATATTTATAATCAGTTTGTTCTCAAACCTCGGGTCTGCGCAGGTGTCAGTCATTGACAGCATAATACTCCGTCCCACGGCAGGCAACGGAACATCCCCTGTAATTATATGTGTGAACGAAACAACAAACAAAATATATGTTGGAAATAGTGGAAGTAAAAATATCTCCGTAATAAATGGCGCAAGTAATGCGGTTATGGCAGTAATAAAAACAAACATAGACCCCGAAGACATTTGTGTAAACAAAGCAACAAATAAAATATATGTAACGAATTTGTTTGGAGATAATGTTTTAGTCATAGATGGCTCAAATAATACGATTATCGATACTATAGAAGCGGGTACCCGTCCAAGTAGTATCTGTGTAAACGAAACAACGAATAAAATATACGTGGCAAATCGTGATAGCAGCGCTGTTGTGGTAATCGATGGCGTAACAAATACAATCATAGATACAATAGGAATAGGAATACAGGGATATTCTTCCATCTGGGGCATCTGCGTGAATGAAACAACTAATAAAGTATATGTGACAAGTTATGGTTATGGGAGTAAACTTTCAGTACTGGATGGCTCAACCAATACGTTCATAGATACCATAAGAATGTGTATCTGGCCCGATGGTGTCTGCGTTAATGAAACAACGAATAAAATATATGTAACAAACAGACTTAGCGATACTGTGTTAGTCATAGACGGGACAAGTAATACAATTATAGATGCAATAAAAGTAGGCGATTACCCTACCAATATTTGCGTAAATGAAGCGACAAATAAAATATACGTAGCAGATAACCAGAGTAGTGATATTTCGGTAATAGATGGGGCAAACGGTACGGTTGTGGATACAATAGAACTGGGATTTTGGGCAGGTGATATCTGTCTGAATGAAACAACAAATAAAATATATACAATTGCAAATAATAATAATAATGTTTTTGTAATAGATGGAATAACCGATACGATTATTGCTGCCATACAAGAAGGCTATACGCCTTATAGTATATGCACGGACAAAGCGACAAACAGGGTATACGCAGTAGGGTTGGAAGACAGCAGTGTTTTAGTTGTAAACGGTGTTAATGATGCAGTCATAGATAGGGTAAAAATTGAATGGGGAAATGATATCTGTGTAAACCAGACGACAAATAAAATATATGTAGCAAGAAACAATGTCCTGGTGATTGATGGGACAAACAATACGATTATGGATACAATAAATGTATTTGGCAATGCTATCTGTGTCAATGAGACTACAAATAGAATATATGTCTCGGAAGGAACTTATATTTTTGTCATAGATGGTTCAAGTGATACGATTATAGATACAATAAATGCCCAATCCTATTATAGTACAGAATATTGTCTTTGTGTAAATGAGATAACAAATAAAATATACCTTGCAACAATGTCTCCCAGCCCTCATTCATTGATACTAACTATAGACGGGATAAGTAATACAGTTACCGATACGATAATGGATTATGGAACACCTTATGATATTTGTGTAAATCAGGTGACAAACAAAATATACGTGACACTTGCATCCTCATACTATGGTGTTTTAGTAATAGATGGCGGAAGCAATACTATTGCAGATACGATAGAAATGTCTGCTGCTTATGGAATATGCGCTAATGAGAAGTTAAATAGAATATACGTGACAAATCCTTATTATGATAGTCTCATAGTAATAAACTGCGCAAATAATACGATAGAGCAACAAGTCAGTGTTGGAGAACGTCCGACGTTTATTGCATTTAATCCTGTAACTAATTTTATATACGTAAGCTGCTTAGATGCAGGAGGCATATGGGTACTCGGAGACGAAACAGGAATAGAAGAACAAGAAAATGCGGATTTTGGATCCCAAAATCCAAAATTAGAAATACTTAAAAACCCGTTTGTGAAATCAACAGTTATTACTTATTCTGTTCCTCCTAATAACTATTATACTAATACACTATTAACTGTTTTTGACCTTTCCGGCCGTTGTGTAAAAACACTTGTAAACGGCGAAAAAGAAGCGGGTGCTTATACTGTCACCTTCCCCGCCAAAGGACTTTCTACAGGTATCTATTTCGCAACGCTTACAACAGATAAGTTAAAACTGACAAAGAAACTAATATTAATAAAATAAAAGATAAATTCAGGAAGGTAAAATGACTAAACATTTTTATATAATATTTTTTTTATTGTCTGCCTTTGCCTATAATACTGCGAATGCCCAATACCCTGGTTGGCAAAATTATACAAGCGCAGAAGATTATGTCACTGATGTTGTTAGCGAAGGAAATAAAATATGGATTGGGACTATGGCTGGCGGATTAGTTTGTATGGACACAGCTACGGGGGGGACGCAATTGTATAACTGCTGTAATTCAGGCTTGCCCAATAATTGTATTACTTTTCTTTTAATGGAAGGAACAACAAAGTGGATCGGGACTGGTGGTGGATTGGTAAAGTTTGATGGAACTAACTGGACTGTGTATAATATGAGTAACTCAGACTTGCCAAGTAATTTGGTTTATTCAATAGCAACAGAAGGTTTAACGAAGTGGGTCGGAACTGATAGTGGATTAGTAAAGTTTGACGGAACTAATTGGACTGTTTATAAGACAAATAATTCAGGATTGCCTGATAATCATGTTTGGAATATTTTAGTAGAAGATTCAATAAAGTGGATTGGGACTGCTGATGGATTGGCAAAGTTTGATGATAATATCTGGATTGTTTATAAGACTACTAATTCAGGGTTGCCGAGTAATCGAATTAATGCTCTTGTAATAGAAGGAACAACGAAATGGATCGGGACTAATTGGGGGTTAGCAAGCTTTGACAACACTAAGTGGACTTTTTATGATAATACCAATTCAGGATTACCGGATAATTGGATTAATGCCCTTGCTATAGAAGGCACAACGAAATGGATTGGGACTGATTGTGGATTAGCAAAGTTTGATGGCACGAATTGGACCGTTTATGATACGAGTAATTCAGGATTCCTTTACGATTGTGTTAATTCAATTACCATAGAAGGAGCAACAAAGTGGGTTGGTATTTCTGGTTGTGGTCTTGCGAAGTTTGACGGCACTAACTGGACTTTTTATAGGGGATTGCCTAATAATATTGTTTATTCTCTTGCAATAGATGGAACAACGAAGTGGATTGGGACTGATAATGGATTAGGAAAATTTGATGGCACTAACTGGAGTGTTTATGATATGAGAAATTCAGGATTGCCGGATAATATTGTTTATTCTCTTGCAATAGATGGAAGTAATATCTGGATTGGCACTTATGGTGGATTGGCAAAGTTTGACGGCACCAACTGGATTGTTTATGATACTAGCAATTCAGGATTGCCTAATAATTCGGTTTCTGCTCTTGCCATTGAAGGAACAACAATGTGGGTCGGAACGGGTACTTATCCTACGTATGGCTGGGGTATTGCAAAATTTGACGGTACTAACTGGACTGTTTATAATGAAAATAATTCAGGCTTGCCGGACAATCGTGTTACTGCTATTGCCATAGAAGGAACAATAAAGTGGATTGGAACTCAATATGGCTTAGCGAAATACGATGGCATTAACTGGACTGTTTATAACACAAGTAATTCAGTTTTACCTGATAATAATGTTACTGCTTTGGTAATAGAAGGAAATAATAAATGGATTGGAACCGATGGTGGGTTAGTGAAGTTTGATGGCACCAATTGGACTGTTTATAAAAAGAGTAATTCAGGCTTACCCGGCGATGATGTTACTTCGTTTGCAGTGGAAGGAACAACAAAGTGGGTTGGAACTTGGAGTGGGGGATTAGCAAAATTTGACGGTACTAACTGGACTGTTTATAATCAAAATAATTCAGGATTACCGGATAATCGTATTTCATCCCTTGCTTTAGAAGGGACAACGATATGGATTGGAACTGAGTGGCATGGTTTAGCAAGTTATAGTGAACAAGGGATAGAAGAACCATCAATTTCGGATTTTGGATTGCGGAATTTGGAATTAAAAATATTAAAAAACCCATTTATTAGTAGCACAACTCTTCAATACGCAATACCCACATCTTCCGGAGTATCTTTGAAGGTTTTTGACCTTTCCGGCCGTTGTGTAAAAACATTAGTAAACGGCGAAAAAGAAGCCGGCACTTATACTGTCACCTTCCCCGCCAAAGGACTTTCTACAGGTGTCTATTTCGCAACGCTCACAACAATTTGTCATTCTGAGTGTAACGAAGAATCTCATAAGTTTAAATTAACAAAGAAACTAATTTTGATGAAGTAGTAATTGTAGGGGCGATTCGGTGAATCGCCCATTTTGTTATATTTTTGTATGTTTAATTTGATATAGGGGGAAAACTTATGTTGAACGAAACGAAATCCGCCTTAGGCGGAAGAAAATTATTATTCGGAATATTTATAGCAGGTTTGTTTTCAAATGCCGTATTTGCAAATGTATCAGTCGTTGACAGTATATTGTTTCGCCCGCAGGCAGGAAATGGATTGAACCCAATCGGAGTGGCCGTAAATCCGACAACAAACAAAATTTATACCGTAAATCGCTGGAGTGATAATGTTTCGGTAATTGACGGGGCAAATAATTCAGTAATTGATGTCATATCTGTTGGGCAAGAGCCTGGAGGTATATGCGTAAATCCTTTGACAAACAGGGTATATGTAACAGATGAATGGGGTTATGTTTCGGTAATTGACGGAGCAACCGATTCGGTTGTTTCTGTCGTAGAGGTAGTATTTGGAGCATGGGGTATATGTGTAAACACGGTAACAAATAAGATTTATGTGGCGTGTTGGAATAGCGATACCGTTTCGGTAATTGATGGAA
Source organism: bacterium (assembly GCA_041649255.1). Lineage (NCBI taxonomy): Bacteria > bacterium. The sequence goes on along the minus strand of JBAZNK010000020.1, from coordinate 33,688 downwards.
CAACTGATTTGGTCATTGCTACGATACCTGTTGATTCTGGACCTAACGGTATATGCGTAAATCCGACAACAAATAAAATTTATGTGGCAAATACTTATAGTAAAAATATTTCAGTAATTGATGGGACAACTGATTCAGTCATTGATACAATCTCCTTAGAAATCAACCCTTTTCGTATATGTGTAAATCCAACAACAAATAAGATTTATATGACAAACTGGAAGGGGAGTGATACCGTTTTGGTGATCGACGGCACAACTAACTCGGTTATTGATAACGTGATTCTTGAATCGTATGCTTCAAATATATGCGTAAATCCAACAACGAATAAAATTTATACAGCAAATCTCGATAGTAATACTGTTTCGGTAATTGATGGGACAACAGACTCTTTTATTGATACGGTAACTGTTGGAGAATATCCTTATGGGATATGCGTAAACCCGACAACAAATAAAATTTATGCGGCAAATGAATATGATAATACCGTTTCCGTAATTGATGGAACAAATAATTCAGTGCTTGCTGCGGTAAATATTGGCTCTTGGCCTTATTATATTTGTGTAAATCCGACAACAAATAAAATTTATTTAACATATTTATATAGAAATAATATTTCAGTAATTGATGCAACAACTAATTCGATTGTTGATACTGTGGCTGTCAGCGCTAATTGGTACCAGTCCCCTCGTGGGATATGTGTAAATTCAACAACAAACAAAATCTATACGGTAAATGGTAATGTTTCCGTAATTGATGGGACGAATGATTCGTTGCTTGCTGCCGTAGCTGTTGATGGTAATCCCAACGATATATGTGTAAATCCTGTGACGAATAGAATTTATGTCACAAATTATGATACGAATACCGTTTCCGTAATTGACGGAACAACTAATTCTGTGCTTGTTATGGCAATTACTGTAGGGTCTAACCCTTGCGCTATAGGTGTAAATCCGGCAACAAATAAGATTTATGTGGCGAGTCAGTATAACGATAGTATTTCGGTTATAGATGGAACGAGCAATTTAGTTATTGGCACAGTATATACCGGGTGTTGGAGCCCTCGAAGGATATACGTAAATCCGGTAACAAATAAAATTTATGTGACAAATTTTTATGATAATATTTCGGTAATTGATGGAATAACTAATTCAATTATCGATACGATAGATGTGGGAACATCTACTGAGGCTATGTGTATAAACCCATTAGCAAATAAAATCTATGTAACAAGTTATGATTTCTCTTCGGATAGTGGTATGGTTTCGGTAATTAACGGAGTAACCAATTTAGTAACGCAGACAGTTCTTGTAGGACAAGAACCTTTCGGTATTACAGTAAATCCGCAGGATAGTTTGGTGTATGTAAGTTGCAGAAATGGGGGCGGAATCTGGATACTTAAAGACGATATGGGGATAGAAGAAAGTGCGGATTTTGGATTGCGGAATGCGGATTTACAGATAGGACAAAATCCGTTTATTAAATCAACAGTTATTAACTATCAGATTCCTGCTAAAAGTAAAATATCATTAAAACTTTATGACATTTCCGGGAGTTGTGTAAAAACATTAATCAACGGCGAAAAAGAAGCCGGAAGTTACAGTGTTACTTTCCCCGCCAAAGGACTTTCTACAGGCATCTATTTCGCAACACTCACAACAGATAAGTTTAAATTGACAAAGAAGCTTATTTTAATGAAATAAAAGATAAATTCAGGAAAGTAAAATGACTAAACATTTTTATATAATATTTATTTTATTGTCCGTCTTTGCCTATAATACTGCGAATGCTCTACACCTGGGATGGACCAATTACACTTGTGGATTAGTTGTTACTGCTGTTGCCGATAGTGGCAATGAATTATGGGTTGGTACTTATACCGGACTCGTAAAAATAAACAAAACTACTTCAGAAATGACATTTTATAACCACGCGAATTCCGGATTGCCTTATAACACTGTTTCTGCTCTTGCAATAGAGGGAAGTAATATTTGGGTTGGTACTTTGCATGGCGGGCTTGCGAAGTTTGATGGCACTAATTGGACTGTCTATAACAGCTTGAATTCCGGATTGCCTAATAATGGGGTTCGCTCCCTTGCAATAGAAGGAACTAATATATGGATTGGAACTTATGGTGGTCTTGCGAAGTTTAATGGAACTACTTGGAATGTATATAAAACTTCAAATTCCGCTTTGCCTGACAACTGGGTCTTTGCAATTGCAATAGAAGAAAGTAATATTTGGATTGGTACTTGGGGGGGGCTTGCAAAGTTTGACGGCACGAACTGGACTGTGTTCAAAACATCAAATTCCGGACTGCCTGATAACCTTGTCTATGCTCTTGGAGTAGAAGGGAGTAATATTTGGGTTGGTACTAGTTGGGATGGTGGACTTGCAAAATTCGATGGCGCTAATTGGACCGTTTTTAACGATTCGAATTCTGTTTTGCCTATTAAAGATATTACCGCTCTTGCAATAGAAGAAAGTAATATATGGATTGGCACTGATGGTGGTGGACTTGTGAAGTTTGATGGAACTAACTGGACTATTTTCAACACATCTAATTCCGGTTTACCGTCGGATACTGTCTCTGCTCTTGTAATAGAAAAAAGTAATATCTGGATTGGAACCGGAGATATTCAATGTTCTGGTTATTATGGCAGTGGTCTTGCGAGATTTGACGGGACTAACTGGACTGTATTCAATCCTTCAAATTCTGGTTTGCTTAATAACGATGTCTATGCTCTTGCGATAGAAGGGAGTAATAAATGGATTGGTATTTGGAATGCCGGTCTTGAAAAATTTGACGATACTACCTGGACTATTTATGAAATGTCAAATTCCGGATTACCTGCTAACTCTATCACTGATCTTGGGATAGAAGGAAATAATATCTGGATAGGCACTGGTAATTCTTATGGTTTTAATGGTGGGCTTGCGAAGTTTGATGGCACTAACTGGACTGTGTTCAACACCTCAAATTCCGCTTTGCCTCTTAATGATATCACTGTTCTTGCAATAGAAGGAAGTAATAAATGGATTGGCACTGATGGTCGTGGAGTTGCAAAGTTTGATGATGTTCACTGGACTTTGGTCGATACATCAATTTCCGGCAAGCCGTATAACTCTGTTGATGCCATAGCAATAAAAGGAAGTAATGTATGGATTGGCGCTTATTATTATGGTCTTGCGAAGTTTGACGGCACGAACTGGACTTTGTTCAACGAATCAAATTCCGGCTTGCCCCTTAATTATGTGAAGGCTCTTGCAATAGAAGGGAGTAATATATGGATTGGTACCTGGGGAAAGGGGCTTGCGAAGTTTGATGGCACGAATTGGACCGTATATGACACATTAAATTCCGATTTGCCTGCTAACTGTGTCAGCGATCTTGCAATAGAAGGTAGTAATATCTGGATTGGTACTTTGGATGGTTTAGCGAAGTTTGACGGCACTAACTGGAGTGTATACGATACCTCAAATTCCGGATTGCCTAACAACTATGTCAATACTCTTGCGGTAGAAGGGAGTAATATCTGGATTGGTACTTGGGGTGGCGGTCTTGCAGTATATTATACTACGATAGGAACAGAAGAAAATGCGGATTTTGGTCGAAGATCCGCCTCAGGCGGAATTGCGGAATTGAAAATACTAAAAAACCCGTTTGTTAAATCAACGACTATTAGTTATTCACTTCCCGTTAAGACTACAATATCATTAAAACTTTATGATATTACCGGGAGTTGTGTAAAAACATTAATCAACGGCGAAAAAGAAGCGGGTACTTACACTGTCACTTTTCCCGCCAAAGGACTTTCTACAGGCATCTATTTCGCAACACTCACAACAATTTGTCATTCTGAGTGTAACGAAGAATCTCATAAGTTTAAATTAACAAAGAAACTAATTTTAATGAAGTAAAAGATAAAAGATTTATAACAGTGACTGTAAGAGAACTTTAAGAGATAAAAATTTTAAATAAGTTATGTTCTCTGCGAACGGATTTTACCACGCTGTGTCGAAGATCCGCCGTAGGAGGAGCGGGGCGTCTCTGCGGTGAAAATTTCTTCCCTCTGCGTCTTTACGTGAGAAACTTATTATCCGTGCAAATCCGTGTCCGTTATCCGTGGCTAATTATTCTTTTTATTATCTATTTATTTTTTCTTGTGTAAATCGTGTGCTAATCTCGTGGTTTCAATTTAGTGCTCTTTTTTTGTGATTAGTTAGAGTTTCCCGCCTTGGCGCGATTACTCTAACTTATCCAGCTCAGCTGGGTTTTGTGTTTTTGTGGCGAGGTTTTTCTTTTGCAGCTACTATGAGTTTCTAAGTTTAGAAGTTACTTCTCGTCTATCATCTCGTTACACTGTTTGCAGACGCGTGCATTCTGAGTGCCTTTCTTTTCTTTCTTGATTTTCGTAAGTTTCCCGCATCTCGGACACACGAGACGAAGATTATCTGCTCTGATAGGACATTCTTTTTTAAGTCGTCCTGAAGCTTCTCCGGGTGCAGTTGGTTTCTGATGTTTTACTCTCATGTTTATAGTCTCTACGATACAAGTATTTTTATCCTTACCGGTTTTTTTATCTTTAGTAAAAAATACTTTTAATATTTTTCCTTTTTTGCCTTTATAAGCGCCAATCATTACCTGCACAAGGTCATTCTTTTTTAATCTCATACTACCTCACTTGCCAGAGATGCAATTTTTGTAAACTCTTTGTCTCTGATTTCGCGTGCTATCGGCCCGAATACACGAGTCCCGAGAGGTTCCCTGGTTTCTTTGCTAATAAGAACGCAAGCATTTTCATCAAATCTTACGTAACTTCCATCAGTCCGACGACATTCTTTCTTTGTTCTAACTACCACTGCGGTCTGAATGGTATGATTTTTTATCGTTCCCTGTCCTATTGCGCTTTTAACGACAACAGTGATTACGTCTCCGATGTGTGCGTATCTTCTATAGCTTGAACCCGGTATCCCTATACACATTGCAGTCTTTGCACCGGTATTATCTGTAACTTCAAGCTTTGTAAAAGTCTGAATCATATTGTTCCCCTCTTAAATTTATTATAAAACTTTTATAATTCGCCAATTCTTAGTCTTAGACAGTGGTCTTGTTGCCTCTATGATAACACGTGTCCCATTTTTCAAATCCTCTTCGCAATGACAGGCAAACCTCTGGTGTTGACGAATATACTTTTTATATTTTGGGTGAGGGAAGCAGCGCTCAACTTCTACTATACGCGTTTTCTGCTGCTTATCACTTACTACTATCCCTTCTAATTTCTTTCTCATGTATTATAGTTAAAGTACGAGCAATATCTCGTCTTATTATTCTTATTTTTAATGGATTCGCTAAATTTTGCGTCCTTCTTTTAAATTTCATTGTAAACAACTCTTCTTCCAAAGTATGAAGAGTATTTTTCAACTCATCTATTTCTTGTTTATGTAAGTCTGCAGCTTTCATCTTTTTATGATTCTCGTGTGTATCGGTAATTTGGCTGCGCCACGAGCAAGCGCTGTTTGTGCCATTGTTGCATCCATTCCGCCGAGTTCAAATAATATTCTACCCGGTTTTACTACGGCTACCCAATGGTCAGGTTCACCCTTTCCTTTACCCATACGAGTTTCTGCAGGTTTCTTTGTGTATGGTTTGTCAGGAAAAACTCTAAGCCACATTTTTCCGCCTTTTTTCAAAAAATGCGTTAATGCAACACGACAAGATTCTATTTGTCTGTCAGTTATCCATGCAGGTTCAAGCGCCTGTAAACCAAAGTCGCCGAAATCTACCGAAGTGGCTCCTTTTGAAACACCTCTCATTCTTCCGCGGTGTTGTTTACGAAACTTGGTTCTGCTTGGGGCTAACATAAATTAGTTGTCTCCTTTATAAATCCAGACTTTTACACCTATCGTTCCGGATACTGTGTGAGAAGTTGCTTCGCCGTAATCAATTTTTGCCCTTAAAGTATGAAGAGGAACTTTTCCTTCTTTATATTGTTCCTGTCTTGCAATTTCAGCGCCCTGCAATCTGCCGGAACACATTATTTTTATACCTAATGCTCCAAGATTCATTGCACTTGACATTGCTCTTTTCATTGCTCTTCGGAAAGATACTCTCTGTTCCAGACGACGAGCTATGTTATTTGCTACGAGAACTGCATCTATTTCAGGATCCTTTATTTCCTGGACTGCTATTTCAATGTCTCTTCCGATTGCGAGGTTCAACTCGTTACGAAGCCTGTCAATTAATGCGCCTTTTCTTCCGATAACCATACCCGGTCTTGCTGTATGGATGACGCAACGAACATGTTTCGGTGTGCGTTCTATTTCAGTCTTAGATATGCCGGCTTCTTTTAATCGTTCGTTTATATATGTCCTTATTTGAAAATCTTCTTGTAAAAACTTTTTGAAATCACTACTTTTGGCAAACCATTTTGACTGCCAATCAGTTGTTATTCCAAGCCTAAAACCATACGGATGTGTTTTTTGTCCCATTTTTTATATCTCCAAAATAAAAATAATCTTTTTTAAATAACTTAGATATAGCTTTTTGTCAACAATATTTTTTAATATTCCCTAAAATAAATTTACTTAATTTATAAAACTTGACCTTCTAAATCCAACTTTATCTAAGCGTATAGCCTTCTTTTGTCATTCTGATCCGCCTCAGGAGGAGAAGAATCTCTCCGTTGTATGCATTAATATGTGTGGAAATCTTTTTAAATTACCCCGTCCTGTCGAAGATCTCGCCGCAGGAGGAGCGGTGGCGGGAATCCAGCTTTTGCTGTTTAAACTTTCTATTAATCTGCGTCCGAATTTCTGCTTTTTCATGTTCTTTACTATAGTCTCGAGTCTGTTACGGGAAATTCTTTCTGTTTTTTGCTTGAGACCATTCAAAAAATGATACAACTTGTGTATCAAACATAATACAAAACATTGCTATTCCTATAAAGATTTTTCAAAATAGAAAAACTGTTTTCCCTGATACACAAAGAGAGTATATAAATCAAATATAAAATGTCACAGCTTTTGCTATATAATTCCTACAGTAAGTAAAGAAAAATGAAAAAATTATCAATCATAAAAAGCTTTACAAAAGAATTCTAACAAAGTAATGTATAAAACACAAGATAAGATGAAAATAATATTACTCATTTTTTCTATAACCTTAAGCGCTAGTAGTCTATTTGGCTCAACAAATTTTATACACAGGGATGGCAAAACTATAGTTGATAGTACCGGCAATCCCATAAAACTGAGAGGCTTGAATTTAGGAGGATGGTTATTGTGGGAAGGCTGGATATGGGGGAAAGGATATAAAAGTGAAACAACGATATTAACCCGTTTGGCACAAATAGTTGGCGATACGATAACTAAGGAATTCCAACAGCAGATTTATGAAACTTTTATAGGGAAAGATGATATCGCTGCAATTTCCCAATCTTGTTTTAACGTGGTGCGCATCCCTATTAATCACCGCTTGCTGGAAGACGATTCACTGCCATACACATATAAACAAAGTGGGTGGAATATATTAGACAGCATACTTAACTGGTGCGAGCAATATAAAGTATATGCTATACTGGATATGCATAGTGCGCCCGGAGGGCAGAGCTCTGTTTTCATAGCTGACCCCGATACTACAGGTATTTTATTATGGGATGATGAAAATAATAAACTCCGTACTATAGCGCTTTGGAGGGCGATAGCCGAAAGATATAAAAATCGGACCATTGTTGCCGGTTATGACCTGTTAAACGAACCCTCCGAAGAAAGCCAGTTAGTTGATATCTATACAAGAATAATACAAGCCATTAGAGAAGTAGATACTAATCATATGCTTATTCTTGAAGGAACGAATGCTGCCCAGAATTTTTCAATGTTATCAACCCTGTTGGACAGTAATATGACTTACAGTTTTCATATTTATACATGGTTTGGCGAAGACCCAAAAGCAAAGATTTACGCATATAAAACTATTGTGGATAGTTATAATGTGCCTATGTGGTGTGGTGAATGGGGAGAAAATCGTTATCCTCTTGTTGACAGTACAAAAAAAGCTCTGGAAGATACTGCCAATGAACTTAGCGGATGGTCTTTCTGGACATGGAAAAAAGTGATTAACAATTATCCCTGTTTTACGGAAATTCAGCCTACTGCCTTATGGACAAAGCTAATAAACTGGATAAATGCTCCGGTGCTCTCTCCAAAACCAACCTATAATGAAGCCATACTCGGGATGAGCGAATTTATTCAATCCATAAAATATACGAATAATATTACAAATGATACGATGAAAACTCTCCTGCAGGTGTGCGATACAACGGCCATATCAGAGAAAGATGTTGTTACACACAAAGAGCTTTTGTTTGCGATTTTTCCTAACCCTGTAAAAAAATATTTAGCAATTAGTTTTGCTGCCGGTCAAAACGACAAGAAACAAATTCAAGTTTATAACGCAATAGGCGTATTAGTTAAAAGTGTTTGCACAAATCAGACGAACATTAAAATAAATGTTGCTAATTTATCAAAGGGAACTTATTTTATTCGCGTAAAGAATCATCCACAACAAATACAAAAATTTATTAAACAATAAAAAGAGGGTAAAATGTTTTGGATAATGTTTATTTTATCAACTTTTCTTCAGACAAAAGGGGACAAGTACGAGATGAAAAAAGATACGGTACTCCTTGAAAATGGCGTTCTTCCAAATTGGATACTATGGAAAGATTCTGCCTTGCCGAATGCTGACCTGGTTTATGTGGACCCTCTAAACTGGGATCTGTGGGTTATAGATGAAAATGGTGGAAACAAAAACTGTCTCACGTCTTACGACGATAATATTCTGGGGATAAACTTTCCGCTGGACGAAGATAGTATTGCCCCTGCAATTCACTGGAAAGGCGCTCCGATTGTTCATCCCTTCTTGCCAATTATCTTTTTCAGAGCGGAAAACGAGCATAGCGCACACAAACCGTTAGAAAATGCGCCAAGTATTGGATGGGATAATGATATCTGGGCTTTGGACGTAAGTAAGAAAAATTACTACAGGTTGACGAACTTGGACTCCGGACAAGGACTTCAACGTGCTGCGATTTCAGAAGATGGCAAGTGGTTTGTTTACCCGCTGCGATATGACAAGGGAAATTCCGGTGACGATTACGGATTTTCCAAGATGATATTCTGTGAAATAGTTCCGGATACCAATGACCAATTACAGCTTGTGAAACGATTCGAACGTGAACCGAATGGCCAGATGTACTACGAACCAAACGACATCCATAAGAATGATTCCCTTTCTTATTCTTTGCTCTATTCGGCATCTTCAGGAGTATGTTGTGACCCCTATGAGTATAAATGGACATGGGATGGCGATAGTTGTTATGGAACAAATAAATCTCTTCAGACAACGCCACAACATGAAGAGTTCTTTATGTTTTCACCCTCGGGCGACAAAATCGCATGGATGAAAGGCCCGTACTTTCTCTATAGGTATTTTGCAGACCTTTATATATCAAACCCTGACTTTACAGAAATAGAGCGTATTACATGGTATAACGACAGTACCGTTTGGCCGGACTCTTATAAACCGAATGGATGTCAGTTGGATTGTTTGACATGGAATGATGATGGAACAACTATATTTTTTGGCCTCTGGATTCATGATGGTCCTCTCAAACCCTTTAACAGTTCGGAGTTACATCGGCTCGATTTGTTTACTCAAGGTATAAACGAAGAATCTAATGGCTCTGGTATTAACTTGAAACTTTTAACCACCTGTGGTGAAAGAGTTGAAGTCCGATATACGCTGCCAAAAGACGAATCTATTGAACTTTCAGTTTACGGCGTAGATGGAAGAAAAAAAGATGTGATTGCTAATGGTTATAAGACAACAGGAATGCATACTAATTTCTGGAAACCTTTTTCGTCAGGCGTGTATTTTATAAGGCTAAAGACATCGGATAATATCATAACCCGGAAAACAATATGGGTAGAGTAAACTTAAGTTAGATTAAGCAAGACAACGTTTCTGTAACTCTTTATAGTTAACTTCCCTTGTTTTATCCCTTTTGTTTCTAATAAGTTTTCCCGTTCGTCATTCCCGCGAAAGCGGGAATCCATTGTTTCCGTTCTATATGTCCTATATGACCTATTCTCTTCTCCGTTTGTTCTACATCACAAAAAGATTGACAAAAATACTTTTTCATAACATTAATTATTCGTTGTATTGAAAATAAAAACATAACTTTAACACAGGAGGTATTATGATTTTAATGACGTTGATTCTTTCCTTATCTAAAACGACTATTCCCACCGGATGGCCTATGCTCAGGGCGAATGAACAGCGGACAGGATACGTGCAGGGATACTCGCATTTTGCCGACAGCGCTATTAAAAAATGGGATTTGTTAATCCAGAATTCGGAAGGGGATATAATATATTCAAGCCCTGTTTCCGCAGATTTCAACGGGGATGCAAAAAACGATATCTTAATAGGTTCCTGTACTCCCGCTTTTCCCGCGGCGGACCTTTATAGAGGTTATGATGGTATGTTTATCTGGGCTACTGTTGGTAACGAAATGGGGCCTTATTTTGGTACGCCTGCTCTTATGGATATTAACGGGGATGGTAAACCGGAGGTTTTTGAAAGTACCTGCGATTCATTTATGACTCCCCCCGTAAAAGGTTATTTCAAAGCGTATGACGGTAATAGCGGAGCATTTATCTGGGGAAAACGAATTGTGTACGGAGATAGTCTTAATGCTTTTTCCTGGTATACTAAAGATTGCTGCGCCCCGCTCGTAATAGAAGGAGATTCCGGGACGGTTATAGTGGGAGACGAATCGGGTGTTTTATGGGCGTTTAACGCTACAAACGGTAATGTCCGATGGTTTGACACGTTAACGATAAATTTACAGCCGCCTTCAAGAGGAGACGTAGATGGCGATGGAAACAAAGAAATAGTCGTGGTAGGTGGGGTGACGTTGTATGTACTTAATGATGCGGGAAATATAAAATGGAGTACTGCCATTGGGGATACGGCTACGACACCTGCGTTGTCAAATTTTGATGCGGATACTGCATTGGAAATAGTCCTTTACTGCTATACTACGGGAAAAATTAAAGTTTTTAATTCGGGAAATTCAACTCCTTTTATTAATGCGACTGTAGGCATTTTTGCGCCGGATTATTCGCCTGAAACTTTCGGACATGATTATTGGCAGCCATCACCGGGAATTGCCGATATGACGAGAGACGGAATCCCGGATATAGTTATTCATAATGGAAAAAAATTATATTGTATAAATGGCGCTACCGGAGCTGTAGAATGGAATAAAACACATGCCAATTTGTTCGGGTCGCCTGTAATTGCAAATCTTAATAATGATACTTGTAACGAAATTGTAGTAACGGGGTATCCTCCCGATGTAGATCATAGAGCGCAGGTTAATTATTTTGAAAGTAACGGTGATAAAGGATGGGGGTGGAATTCTCCTAAAGGAGATACGGGATACAGAGACCCCATTTTAAATGAAGCCTGTCTTACTGATGTTGACGGGGATGGAGATCTGGAAATAGCAGTAGTAGATTACTCTTGTTATTGTGTTGTGCTTGATGTTCCGGGTGGAGCTGTGGAAGAGAATAAAATAAATAATAAAAACAATATAGAACTCGGAAATACGATATTTAGTAATTATGTTGAATTGTCTGTAAAAGAAAAAACAAATACGGAATATAAAATTTACGATGGTGTAGGCAGGTTGGTAACACGGGGTTTCATAATGGGAAATATGAGGATTGATACTCGTGCGATAAAGAAAGGGGTGTATTTCCTTAAACTGAATGACGGGCAAAAAGAGAAAACATTTAAGATAATAAAGATAATATAAAATAACTATATTCCTGTTGAAACATAATTTTAACAAAGGGAAAATTATAAAAAAATATTTGCTTGTATTTATTATCCTTACAGGAACAAACCTCTTTGCCTCCGCCCCCGACACCCTCTGGACAAGAACTTTTGGAGGAGCTGGATGGGATGATGGCAGTTCGGTTCAACAAACTTCTGATGGTGGATTTATCATTTCAGGAAAGACAGATTCTCCCACTTCAATGCAATGGGCTATCTATCTTATTAAAACAAATTCCTCAGGCGATACTTTGTGGACAAGAACTTTTGGTGGAATAGGAAACTTGGATTGGGGGTCTTCAGCTAAGCAGACCAAAGATGGGGGATTTATCATTACTGGAACGTCAGCGCAAAACGATGTCTATATAGTTAGGACAAATTCTTTGGGAGATACTCTCTGGACAAGAAGTTTTGGTGGAGTTAATCATGATTGGGGATGGTCTGTTCAACAGACTAAAGATGGCGGATTTATCGTTGCGGGAGAGACTTTTATGGCTTGGGAATATACGAATGCCTATCTTATCAGAATAGATTCTTTAGGTAATACGCTTTGGACTAAAACTTATGGTGGATCTTTTTATGATTACGGTTATTCAGTTCAAGAGACTTATGATGGCGGATTTATTGTCGCAGGTTCATACTCTTTCGGACAAAACTATGAAGATGCCTATCTTATTAAGACAAATTCTTTAGGCGATACATTATGGACAAGAACTTACGGCGGGACTGGATGGGATGTTGCGTATTCAGTTCAACAGACTCAAGATAGCGGTTTTATTATTGCAGGAGAAACAGAATCTTTTGGAGCAGGAGCAGGTTTTAACAATGTCTATTTGGTTAAAACAAATTCTTCAGGAAATGTTCTATGGACAAGAACTTACGGCGGAACGAACTATGATTGTGGCAAATCTGTTCAACAGACTGAAGATAGAGGTTTCATCATTGCAGGATTTACATCCTCTTTTGGGGTAGGCAGTAATGATGTTTATCTTATAAGGACAAATTCAATTGGTGACACTCTTTGGACAAAGACTATTGGTGGGACTAAAGGTGATTTCGGATATTCTATTCGACAAACAACAGATGGCGGGTTTATTATTACAGGAATGACAAGTTCTTTCGGAGCAGGTGGGTATGATGTCTATCTGATTAGATTGGGTAAAGAAGTCGGAGTTGAAGAAAAATCAAAAATCAAATATCAAAATGCAAAATTGGAAGTTATAAAAGATAAGATTTATTTATCCGTCCCTAATAACTATTATACTAATACACTAATAACGATTTGCGATTTAACAGGTAGACTTCAAAACACTCTCTACCAAGGCACATTACCCAAAGGCAATTATACCTTTACACCCAACATTCACAAGAGCGGTATTTATTTTGTGAAACTTACAGCAGTTTGTCATTCTGAATCCGCCGCAGGCGGGGAAGAATCTAATACAATAAACATAACTAAAAAATTAATTTTAATGAAATAATATTTAATTTTTAATCCGTATTTTTGATATTTAATATTTGATATTTAATTTGATAATAGTGGGCGATATGAGGAAATTATTCTTCTCTTGTTTATTGTTTTGTTTTATACAAAACAAAGCGCAAGCATGGAATCTTCTATGGTCCGATGAATTTGACAGCGCAAACGTTAATCCCACAAACTGGACTTATGATACGGGTTTTAGCTATAATAACGAACTTGAATATTACACAAGCCGGCCAAAGAATGTCAAAATACAAAATGGGAACCTGTTAATTATAGCCAAAAAAGAAGTTTATAACGGAGCAAATTACACTTCTGCCCGTTTAAAAACCGATGGACTACAAACATGGACCTATGGAAAATTTGAAGCAAGAATCAAACTTCCCGTTGGAAAAGGAATATGGCCTGCCTTCTGGCTGCTGGGGCAAAGCGTTAACCAGATTGGCTGGCCTAAATGCGGGGAAATCGACATAATGGAACACATAAACACGGAAACGCTGATTTATGGAACTATGCATTGGGATAACGGGGGACATCAACAATCCGGGAGTTATACTTCTTGTAATGTAACACAATATCATATTTATTCTATCGAATGGAATGCCAACGCAATCAAGTGGTTTCTTGACGGAACTAAGTTTTTTGAAACAAACATTTCAGGCGGTATTAACGGCACTCAAGAACTGCATCTTCCGTTCTATATAATCCTGAATTTAGCAGTCGGCGGAAATTGGCCGGGGAATCCTGATGGCACTACACCATTCCCTGATACTATGTTCGTTGATTATGTGAGAGTTTATGAAGATGTAGCTGTGGAAGAACCATCTACGGGTAGCTTGAAGCCCTCGCTTCAAGCCGTCGATCTTAAAGTAATAAAAGATAAAATTTTCCTCTCCGTCCCCAATGACTATTGCCCTAATACCCTAATAACGATTTACGATTTATGCGGTCGACCGAAAGAGACTCTCTATTCCGGCACATTAACCAAAGGCAATTATACTTTTACACCCGTAATAAAAACAAACGGCATTTATTTTGTGAAACTTTCAGCACATAATTTTAAAGAAACAAAGAAATTAGTTTTGATAAAATAGAGGAGAAACATGAGAAAAATATTGATATTGTTAATCGGTATTTTGCCAATAAATTTATTTGCAGTGTATTGGATAACTCAATACAATGGTGAAGTTCATGACATAAGTTTTCCCGACTCTCTTCACGGATGGGCAGCAATGGGTGGTGTTGGCGGGGGTATTTTTACAAACGGGAGACTTATGTTTACTAAAGATGGCGGTAAAAGCTGGACGGATACAATTATATATCCCGGCAAATCAAAGTCTCTTAATACAGGTCTTAGTTTAACACGCATTGCATTTGTCGATTCAATTTCTGGCTGGGCAGGCGGAAACTGGGCAGCCCACGTCTCAAATGGTACGGCTACAGGTTGGTTATTATTATCTACGGGAGATGGTTTTGGAACATATGGTAGACAAGCAGAAGCAAACAGTGGCTCACATTATCAAAGCGGAGGCGTTGGGACTATGGAAACAGTAGTGGATAAATTATTCTGGGCTTATTTTGAAGCAAATTTAAAGAGTTGGGATACTTATATAAATGGAAAGGCGATGCCCTTCGCTACATCCATAATGTCAATATGTTTTATAGATGCTTATCGTGGATGGGTCTGTTGCGAAAAGCGTTTGTTCGGAACTACTAAAGGAGTTGATAGTTTATCTCTTCTATATAATTTTCCAATGAATGACATAGACTTTATAGACAGTCTTCACGGATGGGCAGTTGGAGATACTGGGACAATATTATATACTGATAATGGCGGAACCGATAATGTATGGGATACCCTGACAAGTGGAGTAACCAATAATTTAAGATGCGTAAAATTTATTGACTCATTGAACGGGTGGGCAGGCGGAGAAAGAATTATTATAAGAACCCGTGACGGCGGACAAACATGGGTAACGGAATATTCGGCAGACACCACATTGAAAATATGCGCTATAGATACAAATTATGTATGGGCGCTTTGCCCTGCAGATTATTATAATTTGGCAGGCAGTATTTTGAGATATCATCCGTATATAGGGATAGAAGAAAATTCGGATTTTGGTCGAAGATCCGCCTCAGGCGGAAATGCGGATTTGAAAATAATAAAAGATAAAATTTTCCTCTCTGTCCCCAATAACTATTACACTAATATGGAATATCCCGCTCAGGCGGTGACCCTATTAACTGATATCCAATTAACTATCTACGACCTCTGTGGAAGATTAAAAGAAACCCTTTATTCCGGCACATTAACCAAAGGCAATTATACTTTTACACCCAACATCCATAAGAGTGGCGTTTACTTTGTAACACTCTCAACAATTTGTCATTCTGAGCGTAGCGAAGAATCTAATATTATAAAACAAACCCAAAAACTTATAATTCTTAAATAATCTTTCTATTCTTGCTAGTAAAAATCCTGTAAATCCTGTCTGAATTTATTTTAGTGCTTCTTTTTTTGTGATTTTGTGTTTTTGTGGCAGAGTATTTGTTATACAATAAAAAGAAATTGACAAAACACGTATACTTAGATAAAAGATTCAACTATGTGTCTAAGGAGGTGAGAGTAAATAGATTTCTGCCTGACGGCAGACAGGTATCAATTATTAGATTATAATTAAATGGAGGAAAAATGAAAAAATTGGGTATTTGTTTGTTTGCATTAGTTTTCGCAGTTAGCGCATTTGGTAGAAGTTTCAGCCTGAAATCACAAACCATAAACGGCAATAAGGGAACGCATAGTTACGTTCAATCTTCTTCAAAACCGATAACTTTTGGTGTTGATTATTCCGAAGATTTTGAAAGCGGCGCAACAGGTTGGATATCTACCGTGAACACATCTCTTGCAACATGGCACTCGGATAGTTTTCAGGCATTCGGCGACAGCGGAAAATCATGGTGGATGGGTGGAGTACCTTATATAAATGGGTATGACAATCTCTGGTATCAATCAATAACTTCTCCAAGCATAATATTGCCGGATTCTGCTCTTACGCTGGCATTCAAAATGAATATAGCAGTAGAAGATGTATTTACCTGGGATGTTTATGACGGTTGTGACGGTTGTAATGTTCGTATTTCAACTGACGGTGGACTTACATGGACGGTATTGACAAGCCCTACACCGGCTTATGACGGTAGTCATTTTTATTGTTTTGCTCAGCATGGAGAAGGAAATAATATGCCCGGTTGGGCAGGAACGTCAGGCGATTGGATGAATGCGAGCTTTGACCTTTCTGCTTATGCAAACGATACAGTTATGATTAGATGGGTGTTTGCATCAGATCCTTTAACTTGCACCGTTGACGATGATGCTTTATTTGGATGGCAAATAGACAGTATTAATGTGGCAGGCGTATTCACAAATGACGGCGAAGATACTACCGGATTTACTTTTGCCAGTGGAACTCAACAATGTGTTGACAGGTGGGTTCTGATAGACAGCGTTTCTCATAGCCCTACACACAGCTATCAATGTGTTATGGATACTAATTTAGTGAATGCTCTTATATCTCCGGAAATAGTAATACCTGCTAATAACGATAATCCAACGCTTTCATATTATGTTTATTGCGATATGCCTGATTGGGATGGAAATGCCGATTCTACAATGGAGGATTTTTATACCATTAATATTTCCACAAATAATGGTAAGACATGGAACTCGCTTGCTTATGATTATGCTACTAACGGCTCGGATTCTGGTTGGGTTCAAAAAGATAGCGGGGTTTTAGGAGACGGACAATTTGACGCGTTGGACCTTACTGCCTATAAAGGAGACACGGTTAGGTTCAGATGGCTTGTTATGACGGATAATAATAATGATGGTGGCGTAGGAACGGGTTTATACATTGATGATATAAATATTAGTTCAATAGGAATCGAAGAAAATAAAAAAGAAGTTTCAACGTATAGGTTATCCAATTGTTCACCGAATCCGTTTACAAGAAACACGGAAATTAAATATTCTATCACGGGCAATACGCGTACTTCTGTCAGAATATTTAATATATCCGGGCAGGAAATCGTAACTCTTGTAGATAAGGAACAGAAAGCCGGTTCGTATACGGTTGGCTGGAACGGTAAAGACAAAACCGGTAAACTTGTACCAACAGGTATGTATCTGTATCAACTGAAATCCGGAAACTTCTGCGAAACCAAGAAAGTCGTATTAATGAGATAAAAAACTAGTTGTTTTGTAACGAAAAAGGGTGCCGTAAAAAGCACCCTTTTTTGTTTGTCTTTTCTGCTTTTAGTTTATTAACTCTACAATTTTCTTTTATCTGTGTTTATTTGCGTGTATCTGCGGTTAAAACTCTTTCTGCTATCCGTTAGTTTTTATTTTTTCTTTCTGTTCTTTGCGGGCTCTGCGGTTAGTTAGAGTTCGTGATGAAAGAACGTTACTCTAACTTATCCAGTACAAAGCCCTTTTCGCTTTTGGCGGATTAGGGATTCGTATCCAGTTCTCTGGGCTCTGCTGGGCTCTGCGGTGAAAATCTTTTTACCCAACTTCCAGATCATACTCACCCTTCACCTTCTTCACTTCTCCCATAAAAACATCCCCGGCATTCAACTTTTTCGGACAATAACACTTCCCGTCTATTTCCGGACACTGAAACTCACTATGCCCGATGCTATACCCTTTTTCTTTAGTGTCTATCAATACTAAAAACTGCTTGTTTTTGCGCGCAATATTCTTTTTGTGCGTAATCCCTTTCTGTAACTCAAAAACTCTCTCCACCCTCTCCTTTTTTACCTTAAAAGAAACTTGGTCGGGCAAGTCGGAAGCAGGCGTATCAGTTTCGCAGGAATAAGTAAATGCGCCTGCCCAGTCAAACCGAAATTCTTCTATATCTGAGAGTAATTTATTGAAATGTTTTTCTTCTTCACCCGGGAAGCCTACGAGAAAAGTCGTGCGGATGGTTATCCCCGATTTTTGTAACTTCTTTATAAGCGGTTTTGTTTGTTCCCACGACGGTCTGTTCATTCTTTTGAGAATGTCCGAATGAGTATGTTGAAGTGGCAAATCTATGTATTTACAAATTTGCGGACTGTTTTCTATTATTGAAATAAGTTTATCGTCAAAATGCGCAGGGTGTGTGTAAAGCAACCGAATCCAGAGAAACTCCTTTATTTTTGTCAGTTCTTTCAGCAGTTTATGAAGAGTTCTTTCTCCTTTATCTATGCCGAAATTAGTGGTGTCCTGGGCGATTAAAATAAGTTCTTTATATCCCATTCCCGCGATGTTATGCGCTTCATTGAGTATGTCTTTTATTTCCCTGCTCCTGTATTCTCCTCTTAACTGGGGAATTTTACAATATGAACAATGGTTACTGCAACCTTCTGCGATTTTTAAATAAGCATAAGAAGACGGAGTCGATATAAGGCGGGGGAGATGTGAATTATAAATGAAATTCGGCGTCCCGATTTCCGTTATTTTTTTCTTATTCTTTTTTAATTTCAATATTATATCCGGCAATTTGCAAAAATCGGACGACCCGACAATCCCGTCTATTTGAGTAAATTCGTCTAACAAACTACTGCCTGCGAGTTGCGGTAGGCATCCGCAAACGAGGATTAATAAAGATTTCTTTTTCTCTTTAAGTTTTACGATTTGTTTTATTATTTTTCGGGCTTCATCTCTGGCGGATTCAATAAAAGCGCAGGTGTTTATGATAACGATGTCCGCATCTTGAGGAAACTGGGTTATTTCGTATCCCGATACGCCGAACTCCCCGATAATTACCTCAGAGTCTATTCTGTTTTTCGGACATCCAAGCGATATCAAACTTACTTTCATTGTTCTTTCGTTCCCCCATTTTTGAATTGAACGTAGGGCAAGGCGGAATTTATCCCGCTCTGGCGGGAGCCTTGCGTTTGTTATCTATTCCGTTCTTTAATTTTGTCATTCTGAGCGTAGCGAAGAATCTCTTTTTTTGCTTTTCTTCTTTCTTTTACTATCTACACCATCTATTACAACTCCTTGGGCGCAGTCCACCTGAGGCGGATTATCCAGCTCTGCTGGGTACCGTCCTTTTTGTTTTTCTATCCTCTGTAATTTGTTAATCTTCTAATCTCTTCCTCTCTTCATTCCAAACTCTAAAATCTAAACTCTAAAATCTAAACTCTAAAATCTAAACTTCTTCCTCCCACTCAATATTCTTAAAGAGCAAAAAACAGTTGATAAGTTTTTAAAGTTAGGTTAGGCTTCAAACCACAAAGACCTGATTGCCGAATTGTCACCGTATGGTGCGCGTTCGTGAGGAAACTCACGATAGGCGTTGGGTCGCTTTTTTTTATTCCCCAAATATCCAGACATCTTCCTCTCTTTTCTTAATAATCTTGCGATAAACATCTGCATCGCTTTTATTACTAAACGAGCGATAAATCGCTCCTGCAATCATATCTGCTAAGCAGTCTCTTCTGCATCCAGATGGTCGTCAAATACTACCAATGCTATAACAAAAACAGGAGAAGATCCTTTTTCTACCTTAAATCCCGGGTCGCCGGAATCATCAAGAAAAACAAGCATAATTAATTTTTTATCCTAATATTTTTATATCAAAAAGTCAAGGACAAAGTGATTTTTGAAAGGGTAGGTCGGGTTTTAAATCCAGTCATGCGGGACAATTGGCCCAATAAAAGGTACTACAGAAAAAAACAATACTGTGGTATTTGTTAACAAAAAAAAACTTGACAATCTATACGCTACCGTATAGATTGCCGTATGGCTCTTCAAAGACTTATTTATAAAGAGATTGTAAGTAGTCTTCACAAAAAAGAAATTGGAATAATTATAGGTCCCCGCCAGGTTGGTAAGACTACGCTCCTGAAAAAAATTGCAAGTCATTGCCGTGAGAACAAAATTGGATGCAAGTATTTTAATTTGGAAATGCCTTCTGATGCAAATTATTTTGCCAGAGATTTCGAATTTTTATTGGATGATATATGTAAAAAAAAGCAAATTATTCTTATAGATGAATTTCACTATCTGCCGAATGCTACTAAGTTATTTAAATCAATATATGATGGTTGTAAAGGAGTAAAAGTTTATGCTTCCGGCTCATCTTCTATTGAAATGCACAAGCATTTAAAAGAAAGTTTAGCCGGACGGAGACATCTTTTTCAATTGTTCCCTTTATCCTTCTCGGAATGGCTGCCAAGTAAATCATTAGCTGTTAAATTGCCCGTGAACATTCATTCCAAAATCAGTCCTGATGCTCATTGTAAATTGAGGGCATATCTTGAGGAATTTATTGTTCTGGGGGGAATGCCCGGACTTGTTCATGAAAAAAGACCGGAGAATAAGAAACGGCTTCTCCTTGATTTGGTGGCGACTTATATTCAAAAAGACATCAAAGCTCTTTTGCGCGAAGAGGATATTCTTTCTTTTAATCGGCTGCTTGTTTTATTAGCAGGACAGGAAGGCAGTCTTTTGAGTGAAAATAGTGTTTCCCAGATTCTTAACTACTCTTTGCGTCAGGTAAGAAAAGATTTGTCCATATTAAATCAGATGTTTTTACTTGATATATTGAAACCATTTTTCACAAATCGTGGAAGGGAATTAAAACAAACAAATAAAATATATTATTTTGACAGTGGAATCCGAAATGCTATTTTACATGACTTCAGAAAATTGGATAGCAGACCTGATAAAGGGGTGCTTTTCGAATCATTTGTTTTACATGAGTTACAGAAAAACTTAAAAGTTTCTCAGGAAATTTATTATTGGCGAACACGGGAAAAAGAAGAAGTGGATTTTATTCTTGTTCAGGATAGGATTCCAATTGCCGTTGAAGTTAAGTCCCAAATTTCAAAAGGAGAAATACCAAATGGGATAAAGAGATTTTTTATAAAATATCCGGAATGCAACATCGCCATAGTTCTAAATAACTCTATTAAGGAAGAAGTATCCTATCAAAACAGAAAAATAATATTTGCGCCTCATTATTATGCAGCGTTAATTCCCTCTTTGTATAAATGATGAATTAAAAATAATAGCAGTAATGTGTCGGGAAATGCTTGCTTGTACGCGTCATAGGCGGAGAAGAATCTCATTGTAAATTTTCTATTATTTTAAGATTATTTCACCAATATCATTTTCCTCGTAACCGTCTGTTCCCCTGCTTCAAGTTTCGCAAAATACACTCCTGTTTTTAGTTCTTTCGCATCTATGCAAATACTATAACTCCCTGTTTTTTTCTCCCCCTCAACTAATGTTTTCACACAACTTCCCGTAATGTCATAAACCTTTAACGAAACTCTGGAAGACGCAGGTATTGCGTATCGAAGAGTTGTTTTACTAAAAAACGGATTCTTTAGTATTTTCAATTCCAAATTCTGCAAGCCAAAATCCGAAATGGATGGTTCTTCTATTGACTGTTCGCTATAACTCGCTAATCCACCAAATTCAGTTCCAATCCATATATTATTCCCCTCTACTGCAAGTGCATAAACCCAGTTATCAGGCATACCTGAATTACCCATATTATACCCTGTCCAGCTTGTCCCGTCAAACTTTGCAAGTCCTCCGCCCAATGTCCCAATCCATTTTGTTGAGCTATCTACTACAAGCGCATAAACATAATCATTTGGCAGACCTGAATTACTTGTACTATACACAGTCCAGTTTGTGTTATCAAACTTTACAAGTCCTCCTCCCCCCATTCCAATCCATTTCACGGTCCCTTCCAGCGCAAGTCTGGAAACCCAGCTGCTAGCCAGATACACAGTCCAGATAGTCCCGTCAAACTTTGCTAAACCGCTGCCTGTCGCAATCCACTTCATATGACCTTCTATCAAAATATCATAAATATAGCTGGAAGGTAAATTCGAATTAGTCGTATCATATACAGTCCAATTAGTCCCGTCAAAAGCCGCCACCCCGCCGCCATTCGTCCCAACCCATAGCGTTGAATCTTCTATTGCAAGCGCGCAAACGTAGTTGTTGGGCAAATCGGAATTAGTTGTATTATATAGCGTCCAGTTCGTGCCATCAAACTCTACGAGACCACCACTAGTTCCAAACCATCTCTTGGAACTTCCTATTGCAATATCCAAAACATAGTTGGAAGGCAAGCTCGAATCGCTTGTATTATAGACTGTCCAGCTTGAGTCAAACCTCGCAAGCCCGTTGCCGTTTGTTCCAATCCATTTTACGCTACCTTCTATTGCAACTACGTTAACCCAGTTATAAGGAAGTCCCGAATTACTGCCATCGTAAGCAGTCCAGTTCGTGCCTTCAAATTTCGCAAAACCGCCGCCAAAAGTCCCAACCCATTTTATGTTGCCGTCTATTGCAAGGGCAGAAACTTCTTTATAAGGCAAACTTGAATTACTCGTATCATATACAGTCCAGTTAGTTCCATCAAATTTTGCTAAGCCACCGCCGTCTGTTCCAATCCATTTTGCGCCGGTGCCGTCTATTGCTATTGAATGAACATCGTTATTCGGTAAACCTGAATTATTCGTTTTATACACAGTCCAGGTACTGTCTTGAAATTTCGCTAAACCACCGTAATAAGTCCCAATCCATTTTATTGAGCCCTCTACTGCAAGCGCGCAAATATCGTTATCCGGTATATCGGAGTTACTCGTATCATACACAAACCAATTAATGTTATCAAACTTCGCTAAACCACCATCATTAGTTCCAATCCATTTTATGCCGCCTTCTATTGCTATTGCAGTAACACAATCATTCGGCAAGTCTGAATTACTTTTATCATATACAGTCCAGTTAGTCCCATCAAACTTTGCAAGTCCTCCTCCATTCATCCCAATCCATTTTGCGCCGTCAGGCGTGCCCTCTACTGCAACCACAGAAACCATATTCCACGGCAAACCCGAGTTACTACTATTATATAAAGTCCAGTTAGTTCCGTCAAACTTTGCTAAGCCATACCAAAAAGTTCCAATCCATTTTGCGCCGGTGCCGTCTATTGCTATTGAACGAACATCATTATTCGGCAAACCTGAATTTGCGTGATCATAAAATGTCATATCTCCCGTAGTTTTATCCATACAGGTCAATCCACCACCATAAGTTCCAATCCATAGGTCATTTCCTTCACTTGCAATAGTTTGAACACATTTTCCGTATGTATAATTTGCCCAGCCCGGGTATTCTGCATTAGCAGTGTTATAAACAATCCCAACCATCAAAACAACTATTCCAAAAGACCTTTTATTTTTCATATTTTTCTCCTCATCTCCATTTATTTACAATCTCTTATTTTTATAATAGTCCGCCTTAGGCGGAGCGGTGACGGGAATCCCTGCCTACCGCAGGCAGGCATCTTTTCCTGTCCTATTTGAACTATTCTTTCCTCTTCCCCCATATTTAATTTTTAATATTTGATTTTTAATTTATATATCCAGTTCTCCCATCCATTTCCTGATTTCCTCTTCCCATTTATCCGGTAAAAACTTTTTCCTTTTCAGTACCTCATTCCACCAGAATCTGGCTTTCTCTTTATCTTCTTTTCCTTTGTATGCCATTCCAATGTTTATCATTACTGTTATATCATTAGGCTTAATAAGAATAACTTTTTCATAATCTTCTATTGCTTTATCTAATTCTCCTCTTTTATAATACGCAAAACCCCTATTATTAAAAGCGTCTCCAAGATTAGGATTAAGACTAATAGCTTTACTGCAATCTTCTATCGCCCTATCTAAATCTCCTTTCTTAACATAAGCAAACCCACGATTACTATAAGCTTCTGCATAATTAGGATTAATATTAATGGCTTTATCGCAATCTTCTATTGCCTTTGCTATGTCGCCTTTTTGAGCATAAGCGATTCCTCGATTATTAAAAGCTTCTATAAGATTAGGGTCAAGGATAACGGCTTTGTCATAATCCTGCATTGCCTTGTCTAAAGATCCTTTCCTGTAGTATATACTTCCCCGATTATTAAAAGCTTCTGCAAGTTCAGGATTAATACTAATAGCATTATCAAAATCTTCTATTGCCTTTGTTAAGGTCCCTTTTTGAGCATAAGCAAGCCCGCGGGTATTAAAAGCTTCTGAAAGATTAGGGTTGAGGACAATAGCTTTGTTGCAGTCTTCTATTGCCTTGTCTGAATCTCCTTTTTTAAGATAAGCAAGTCCGCGATTACTAAAAGCCTCTGCAAGATTAGGGTTAAGGGCAATAGCTGTATCGCAATCTTCTATTGTCTTTGATAAGTTTCCTTTTTTAACATAGACAAATCCACGATTATTCCAGGCTTCTGCAAAATTAGGGTTAAGGCTAATGGCTTTGTCAAAATTTTCTATTGCTTTTTCTAAATCCCTTTTTTTAATATAGACAAGTCCAAGATTATTAAAAGCTATTGCATAATTAGGGTTAATGCCGGCGGCTTTGCCGCAATCTTCTAATGCCTTATCTAAGTTTCCTTTTTTATAGTAAGTAAATCCACGATTATTCAAAGCCTCTGCAAAATCAGGGTTCAGATTAATCGCTTTATCAAAATCTTCTATAGCTTTATCAAATTCTCCTTTTTCATAATAAGCAATCCCACGATTATGAAAAACCGTTGCATCTTCTCTTAATGTTGTCCCGCAGTATTTACAAGATATAGCGCTCTCTTCTATTTCTTTCCCGCAACTTTTACAAAACATTTTTACACTCCTCTTAATATATTTGTTTTTTATCATATACAATATTTATTTCACTGCGTCAAGGGGAAATAATTTTAAGAGTAATAGTAGGGTAGCTGGGGCTTTTATGCCCCGGCCATTTGGTATGTTCTTTTTGTTTTTTTCTGTTCCTCTGTTACAACAAGTTACTATCAGTTACTATATGTTACAGTTCTTACTATTCTTTGTTTCCCTGTCCCTTCTAAAACTTCCACAACTATCCTCAACCCTTTCTTCTCCGTGTTTATCCGTTTATCATCCGTGTCCATCCGTGCAACATCTATCCTCGACGATATTGAATCGCTGTAGTTTTTCCCTTCTTTATGATACATATACATATAGAAACGAGACCATGCTCTTGGAACCCAGCCTTTCTTCTGTTTAGGAGAACGATAGTATTTTCGTATCTGTTTCAAGTCCCATACCAGATTCCAATCTTTCAGCGCAGTTTTCCCTTTCACCACCGAAGTAGGATTTGTCTCGCAAGCTTTGATTTGTCGGGTTGCTTCTTCGGCTATTTGAGTGGGGGAGATGTGAAAGAAGTCCCCTGTTATTGAGTCAACGATTCCTATGCCTAACTGGTTTTTCGTTAACGGTTTTCTGTTCACGGTCAATGGATGAATGATTTCTATTTTGTTTTCCCCTGAAAGATAACGGCTTGAGCATACTTTTGTGGGGCGGGGCAACTTCCCTTTTGATATGACCAATTTACTCCAGTCTATGGAATGTCCGAGTGCAGTATGGTTTACGCTTTCAAAATAATGATATCCTGTCCACGGTTTTCTGTTCTTGTTGATTACAAGCGGTTCCCATATTGGATAAATTATATCTCTCATACATTTGGATGCCATTTTGCCGAGTATTGCGGTTCTGTCCCAGACGGATTTTTCTTTTTCCGTAGGAACGACATACCGGCGCATCAAACTTGTGGCAAATATCCCGCTCTTTACTTTACCGTTGTTATCAACGTATCTTCTGCGGTTTAATTGAACTCCGATGGAGCCTTCTTTCGGTCGGAATCCCATATTTGCTTCTGCCTTGTCTCCCGTCCAGCTCATTTTCCCCCATACCGTCCCAAATGACCCGAGTACGCCGGGAATTGCTCCTCTTGCGGTAAGCAGTTTGCCGGGAGTATTTCGTAAAGGGTGTATCCCCATTGCGCGCAGCTTGTCTTGCTTCTCCTTATCCAGCCTATCCCAACCGGTCTTTATATCCCTTGGATTTACCTTTGTCGGGTCCTTTTCAACCGTCTTCTTTTTGGTTTTATCGTTCATATTTTAATCCCGAAAGGATTATCAGATTATAGGGCGAAGACAAAGTCCCCGATAATTCAATTTCCTATAAATCAAGTCCCAACTGGGCATAGGACTATTGCTCTGGTTTGGTGGAAATGCCCTCTTTTTGATCTGTTTGGATATTAACGATGCTTGTTGTTTTCTGCTCGACTTGTTGAGTTAAGGAAGATTTATCACGAGGTTTTCTTCTACGTCTTATTTTAATCATTTCGCCATGTTGTGCCAATATTTCATCCTTTAGAAGTTTACGAACATTTTCCAAAACTTCATCTTCACCAACAAGAATATCGGACATTCTACGTAATTCACGTCTGATAGAACTAAGGGTGTCTTCGTGAAATAACGCTTTAATGAGAGAATCCGAACTCAAACTTACTTGTTTTGTCCAGTAGTCTTCTATTTCATCTTTTTGAAAAGCAGTTTTTGAAAGATAATATAATTTATCAGCATTTTGTTCTATATTACCGTTTATTAAATCTATTGAAAAAATCATAGAGTGGTCTATACCCGTTTTATCAAATACAAGATGATACAATTGCCACTCTATACCATTGGTTAATACTACCCATGGGGTACCACTTTGTGAAGCATAACTTTCTGCTTGATAAATATGAGATTCCTTCAGTTTTGTATTTGCAGACTTTGCCTCGACATAAAACTTAATTTTATTCTGTACTTTTATACCTAAATCTACATACCTGCTTTTTATCTGGAATTCTTTTGTAATATCTTGCAATACATCATATTCTAGAACTTCTTCTAAAAATTTAATAATACGGGTTACACAATCCGCTTCATTCATGTCTTTCTCTTTTGCATCTTGGAACACCGGTATATATTTACGGATACCTTTTACTATTTGTTTACTCATTTTGTAGCCTCCTTTATCTTATATAAAATAATTGTTTAAGAATGTAATAGTATTTCGCCTATTGCAAAAAATTATTGTCTCGCTTAAAGTTGCCCAATATCTTTCCCGCAATGGGGACATTTCTTTGCTCCTTCTCGTTTTTTTTGAATTTCTTCAATAAAACCAGAAACAAGTATGCCTGTTGGTAATGCAAACACCCCAATCCCCAAAAGCGATATTAGTGCTCCTATAAATTTACCTATATGAGTAATTGGACAAATATCTCCATAACCAACCGTAGTTAATGTTGTTACGCCCCACCACATTGATGCCAGAATGCTTGAAAACACCTTAGGCTGAGCATCGCATTCAACAAAATACATTAGACTTGAAGCAACTATTAACAATATTAATATTACGAAAACACTTATAAGTAATTCTTCTTTCTTCCTTCTAAGTACATTGCTAAAAGTTTTTAAAGAGTCAGAATAACGCCCTAGTTTAAATATACGGAATAAACGTAAGAGACGCACTATTCTTATAAATCGTAAGTCTATGGGAATAATCATCGGCAAGTAGAATGGTAAAATAGCTATCAAATCTATAAGAGATAGAGGAGTAAGCGCAAACTTAATTCTTCCCGTAACCAGTCCTTTAAACCTATCATCTGTCGTACAACTCCATAAACGTAAGATATATTCAACAGTAAATACTATTACAGAGAATATCTCAAAAACTCTAAAAACAACCGCATACTGTGAGAAACTTTTTACTGTTCCCAGAATAACAGCGAGTACATTTAAAATAATCAAAGTTATAATAAAAACATTAAATATTTTAGCAGGTGAATCGCCCGGAGTTGCTTTTTCCAAAATTCTAAATATTCTATTTTTCACTTTTTGTACCATTCTTTTCCTCTATTTTATTTTTCTAGTAAAAATTCATTCCATAGATTTACACACTTGTGTATAAAGGGCATTTGGGTTATTTGGGAATATCTTTTGCAGGAAATATCTCTATAGGTTTATTTTTATCATAAAGATATTTATGTACTGGAACTACAATAGTTCTACAACCATCGTGATAGGGTGGGAATACAAAACTTTTTTTAGTATAATAATGCCCGTCAATTCGCCGACAAAAATCATTAGTGTTCCTGTCAATTACTGCTGATGGGGAATAGGCAATAATATCATCCGCGACATCAGGATCCTCAAACTCTTTCTTCCGCCATTGATTCATATTCATTTTACCGTCTAACCTTATATACGAATAAATGGTTAATTAGTCTTTGTTTATATTAAAGATCTTCTCTGCAAGTCCTTGTGCAGCTACTCCACAATATTTATCGTAATTTTCTTCGACAGAATTTAATTCCCCACTTGCCGAAGATTTAGCTGAGCCTTCTCCTTCCCAAACAACATCCCCATTAGAGTCCCATATTTGAGCGAAGGCAGTAACATTTACCGTTTTTTCTGTATGTAATTGTCCTGAAATAATACCACGTTTTAATTCGCTTGTCTTATTAAATTCATTAAGACTTACGGCTAATAGATATTGAACTTTTAACGTATCTCCCATTTCTTTTATAATTGCTTTATCTATAATAGCAGTTTCTTTATAAGCGGATATTAGCTTTTGATATTTTTCAGTAAGTCCTGAAGTATTAAGTATTTCAGCGGTTTTTTTATAGGAGAAAAATTTAGTATCTGCGGATTTATACTGTTTAATATGGTAACTAATAGAATCCCCAAGTGGACGACGTAAACTTTCTTGGCCTGCTCCTGCAACAATAGGCAATAAAGCAATTCCGCCTTTTTCTATAGAAGAAGTATTGAAGTTTTCTTTTACATAACTTGTTCTTGATGTGTTTTCAATAGTGGCAACACACCCATTCAACAAAATAAAGCCCAACAGTAAATAAAAGTATTTCATCTCCCCTCCTGAAAAAATTATAATGCCAAAAACAATTCCAACATTTCATTTCTAAAATAGTTTCAAACAAATACTTTGTCAATTTTTAGTTTTATTTTTTTTCGTGTGCTAATCGTGTGCAATCGTGTGTTTTCTCTTTGTTCATTTTTTTCTTGCTTTTATATCTTTTGAGAATACATTGTTTAAGTTAACTAAAACAAAAGGAGGAAAGATGAAAAAGTATTTATTTGGTAGTATTGCTCTCTTCTTGCTGGCAGGAGGCGTATATGCAAACACAAAATATTACAGCGTTTCTTGCGTGGCTTTCCAACCTACAGACAAGAACGAAGCTTTTGCAAGATGGGCTGATGACCTTCATCCTACTGAATTAGCAGGAACTCATATATTTTTCGCGCCCGTATACCTTCCGGATAGCGCTAAGTTATTAGAAGTTGCAGTATGGGTCTGTGATTCAAATACTACAAATGATGTGTCCCTTATGTTATCTAATTCATCACTTAGTACTACTCCGGCTGGGGGGACTATTGTAAATATGTCCAGTAGTGGGTCTATCGGCTACCAATGTCTTACGGACACTTCAATAAACCCGGATATCATTGATAATTCTGCATTTAGCTATTGGCTATATGTAAGCTTTGGGACGTACGGTTCTTCACTTAAGCTATGTAATGTAAGAATTAAATACGAACTGCCAACCGCGGGGAAAGAAGAAACTAAAACCGATACTTACGGGAGTCTTAGTATTTCACAAAACAAACCTAATCCGAGCAAGGGAGTTACTCATATTACATACCAGCTTCCAAAGAAAAGCAATGTCTCCCTAAAAATCTATGACAGTACCGGTCGCGTTGTTAAAACTTTAGTTCAGGAAGAACAGGATGCCGGACCGTATACTTTGATGTGGAATGGTACGGATAACCGCTCTAATAAAGTTACAAACGGGACTTATTTCTACATACTGGAATCTGCAGGAGAAATACTAACAAGAAAAGTTATAGTATTGCAATAAATCTTTTAGGTATCTGTTTTTTCGTGTATAAATCGTGTAAAATCTCGCCTGTCTACCGATCTGTTTGGTAGATGGTTACTATATTTGTTATCTGTGTAAATCCGTGTGCATCTGTGGCAAAAATCCTTTTTGTTTTTGTGGTCTGTTTTTTTTATTTTTTTGTGGCAGGGTTTTCTCTTACTCTATAATCCTAATAATCTGCGTTAACCTGCGTCCAAAAATTCTCTGTTTCGTACTTTAGTGGCTTATTATTTCGGACTGTCTATCTCGTACCCGACAATCCATTCAAACCCGAATTGACCGGGTTTCGTAGCAATTACCAATTCTGAACTGTCAGCGACCAATTTTTTGTATTCGTATTTATGAACTTCTATTTTTTCTTTAGAACGGTCGTCTCTCCATGATTCAACTATGGCGTAGTAACTTTTACTGTGTTCTTCACTGGAAATATATTTGTCTACTACCGAAACTTTATGGGGTATAGCTACGGATTTGTCAAGATACCCGTTCAAACATATAAAAATTCCACCGCCGGCAATCAGGATGGCAGAAAAATATAACAAATATACGCTGATATATTCCGAATAAGAAACAAGCTTGTCTTTTAATAACATTATAATTAACCAGAGAAGTATAATCCCGGCAGGGATACTTACTTTAAAAGAGGCTAATATCGCGCGTCCTGTATCCAGCGGAGAGAATTCTGCGCCTCCGCTCCCGGCAATAAGAATAGCGATAAAATTTACTACTATAGCTATAACAAATACTATTCTGTGTTGAATCTTACGGTTGTTTCCGGCCGGTGGAAAAGAATGCGAAACTGCAGAAATCCCCTTAACCAGATTTGAAAGTTCGGAAACTATCTCCATTATAGTTGCGGTTGCAATGGACTTAGTAGTTTTTGTAGCGGTTATCGTACTATTATCGTTATTTATCGTATTAAATCCTTGTGAAAAAATGTTTGTTACCGCACGTCGGTTTGCAGTGGAAGTTAACAATACTCTGGCAAATTCACGATTGGAAGAGTATACAAAAAACTTATCATCAAAAGCAACGTCACCTGTAGAAATGTTGGAGAAAGCTCCTATTTTCTTTAAAAAATCGTCAAATTTTGATTTACGGGTCACGCGGAAAACATAAGAAGAGGGACTTTTTATTTTAACTATTAAGGAAGAGGATATATCCTCGGGGTCTTTAGAATATTTATACGAGTACTCAACTCCGTTGTATGTTCCTGTTACTTCCTTTCCGAGCTTCAACTTTGAGGAAGCAGTTCTAATAGGAATAAAAATTGCCATTTGAACAAAATTATATTAACTTTCAATAAAGTCAAGCAACATTTCTTCCCTTTTCTCTTACGTGTCTCCGAGTCTCCCTACTCCCGCGTATGTCCGTTCCCCTGCTTGTCTCAGTCGAATTTATAAAATATACTATTGACATAATTAATATAGGAGTTATTTTGAATATTCTTTAATTTACATAGAAAGGAGCGTTTAAAATGAGCAAAAAAGAATATATGTGGGGTTTTATTATCTCCACTCTGGCCGTGTTTGGTATTTATCTTTATACCGTTCAGCCTTCCTTATCTTTCTGGGATTGCGGAGAATTTATTGCCTGTGGCTATTCTCTGGGAGTCCCGCATCCGCCGGGATCACCATTGTATACCCTGCTTAATAAAATATTATGCTTTATCCCGTTTGGAAAAGAAATTGCATTCAGGGTAAATATGGGGTCGGTAATAAGTGGAGCCATTACCGCAGGTTGTTATGGGTAATAGCCGCGAAAATACTTGTAAAAATGAAAGCTCCTCAAACCAAAATGGAACACTTTATCATATCATTAAGCGCTGGTGTAGGAGCTATGATTGGGTCTTTAGCATATACCTGTTGGTGGGGAGCAGTAGAAGCCGAAGTTTATAGATTGGCATCTTTTATGGTCATGTTATGTATATTCTGGATATTAAGATGGCAGGATGAACTTCAGACACCTTATCATAAAAGATTTTTGTTCCTGATTACCTATATGTTTGCACTTTCTGTTGGAATACAGCTAATGCCAATGCTTACTGCGCCTGCAATATTTTTGTTTATATTATTAAATAAAAAAGATTGGGATAGTTTAAGGTTTATAGCAATAACAGTGCCGTTTCTTGCCCTTTTTATGGGAATGTCACTCGTTTTGGTTGGAGTAATATCGATAGCCGTAATAATTTTCCTGATAGTAACTTACCGTAAAGAAATGTTTGATGGGAAATTTATTGGTCTTGTAGTAGTTGGGTTTTTGTTGGGAATAGGAAGTTACTCTTATCTTATGATAAGGGCACATCATAATCCTTATATTAATGAAGCCGCCCCTACTAACATTCCAAAATTATGGGATGTCTTTTCAAGAACACAATATGGTCCTGCAAAGCTTGGAGTAAGTACTATACTTAAAAGAGAAACCGAAACCCCGGAAAATAAATATAATATGGTGCAGGCTTTTGTATACCAGATTAAGTTTTTTACGGATTATCTGACATGGCAGTGGGTTCCGTATCCAAGACAGTCAAGATGGGAAGGAGAAATCGCTTCTAACTTTACTAAACTCTCAAGCCTTTTCTTTAATATCATTTTTATAGGAATCGGATTGTTTGGCATATGGACACATTATAAAAAAGACAAGCGTACGTTCTGGCTAATGTTTACTTTATTGATTACATTAAGTTTTGTTCTTACTTTTTATATGAACTTTAAGTTCTCTCCTTCCGATACTAATCCTCTGCACAGACCTCTAGAAGTAAGAGAACGACATTATTTCTATGACTCCGCGTTTACCGTATTCGGCTGGTATATCGGTATCGGGGTATGGGGTTTGTTAACATTGTTAAGAAATAAATGGGCTCAGAGAATTATGTCTCCTGTTCTTGGACTACTCGTTTTGGTTCCTATTTTTGGTAATTTCAACTCACATATAAACAGACGTGGGAACTGGATTCCAGATGATTATGCCTATAATATGCTTAGTTCTTGTGATGACGGTGCCGTAATATTTACAAACGGAGATAATGATACGTTCCCATTATGGTTTGCGCAATTGGTAAAAAATGTTAAGCCTAAATTGATGGTAGCGAACTTGTCATTACTTAATACGGACTGGTATGTAAAACAACTCAGAAGCTGGGGAGCTCCGGTTTCCCTTACAAATTGGGAAGCTGAGAATCTTAGTGGAATTGGTCTTCCAATGATTAAAAATGGTGAACCCTTAAGGGACAAAGCTTTATTATTGAAAGACATTGCAGTAAGAGATATGCTTGCCACTAATAGCGGATTCAAGTTTGAACCTAAGATTTTTATGCCCATTAAAAGAACGGCATTGCCTAAGAAATACAGGGACAAAATCCCGGCAGATATGGAACTCATTCGCCCGGATTATTATGTAAAACGCATTCCAAGAGAATACTGGGTCAGGTTGCCCGAAGAATATTTCTTGCCTGCAGAAGATTTTGCCAATATAGTTATGA
>JBAZNK010000019.1 GCA_041649255.1 bacterium | reverse complement strand
ACCAAAGCGGCAATACTAACTTCCATATGTAAAAATCCGTGAGTTATAAACATAAGAATTACAATGCCTAAAACGATTAAGCTTTTCTTGAGTAATTGGACGTCGGTTATTTTGTATTCTTCTTTTAGTTTTTTCAGAAGTACATCAATATTTTCTACTTTTGCTTTTGCATATTCTTTTCCAAAGTAAAACTTCATCATGAATATTAGTACAATCATACAAACTATTATTATAGGTGTAAGGTGGACTACAAACTGATTAAAAGTGAGTCCCGCATAAGAGCCAATCATAATGTTTGGAGGATCGCCGATTATTGTTGCCGTTCCGCCGATGTTTGAAGCAAGAATCTCAGGGAGGAGAAAACTAAATGGATTAATGCCAAGAACTATTGCAATTTCAATTGTAACCGGGGCTATAAGAAGCATAGTCGTTACATTATCCAAAAAAGCGGATGCTATTGCTGTTATGATTGTGAGGAGAACTACTAAAATCCAGATATTTCCTTTTGCAAACTGATAGGATTTATAAGCAAGCCACTGGAATACACCCGTGATTTTCATTATGCCGACGATAATCATCATCCCGAAGAGGAGAAAAATTACATTAAGATCAATAAATTTCATTGCATCTTCAAAGGAAATTATGAAGTATGCGTTATTGAATGAACCGAAGGTATATGTGACTAGAAGTATAAGAGCTGCTCCAAGAAAAGCTGCCAGAGTTCTGTGACATAAATCAAATCCGATAAGTATATAAACGAGAAGTAATATGATAACGGATATATAAAAAGCAGGTCCTAAAGTATGGTTAATTGTAATATCAGAGAACAAGGAATAAGTGCCTTCTTTATAAGCTAATTGAGATTTTTGTATTTCTAATTTGGCGTTGTTATAAGTAGGTTTGGAAGTAGTAATTTCAATATTATTGAAAGCTTGTAAACTATCGATTTGAAAGATAAAGTTTCCCTCGGAAGATGTTTTTTCTGTTTTATAGTATTTGCCGTCAATGGAAATATCTATTTCTGCGTCAGAGATGTTTTTTTTGTAAGAGTCAAATACCCTACCTGAAATATTTAGTTTATTTAAGCTGTCCTGCCCTGTTGATGCAAAAGAGGGTAAAGAAAACAGAAAGAGGCTAAAGAATAATATTTTTTTTAGCATTTATTTTTAGTTATTTTAATTTGTAATATGGAAAAGTCAATTTAAAATCCTTTTTTCAGAAAGTTATTATTTTTTCAATAACTTTTCATTTTAACTTGACTTATATGAATATTTAATGTTAAGTATCCTAAAAATGATTATAAATTTCTTTAGTGTATTTTTAAAATACTTTATTGATATTTTGCCTTCCCTGATACTTGGATTCACTTTAAGTGGGATAATTCATGAATTCGTTCCCCAGAATTTAATCAACAAGTATCTTACGGGTAGGGGAATTAAGCCAATTTTGCTTATTACTATTATTGGTATGATATTGCCGTTGTGTTGTTTTGGTGTTTTGCCTGTGGCATTAGGTTTCAGGAAAAAGGGAGTTCCTTTAGGTCCGATACTTGCCTTTATTGTTGCTACTCCGGCAACCTCATTGACGGCAATTCTTGTTACGTGGAGGTTACTTGGGCCATTAGTTACTTTATATCTTTGTCTGTCGGTTATATTAATGGGTTTAGTAATTGGTATAATAGGAAATGCTTTGCCATTTAAACCGGTGGACACGGCAACGGAAGGGTGTCCTATGTGTAATGAATGTTCGGATGTAGAAAAACACCAACATCATAAAAAGGGAATAAAAAGTCGTATTATTTCTATAATCACTTTTGGGTTTGTAGACGTTCTAAAAGATTTGTGGCGTGAGTTACTCATAGGTATAATTTTAGCTGCAGCCGTTGCATCCATAACGCCTTTAGGGGACATTGTAAAACAGTATTTTACGGGTTGGCAGGCTTATTTGTATATTTTAATTTTTGGATTACTTTCTTACGTTTGCTCTACAGCAAGTGTTCCTTTGGTTCATGCGCTTGTTTCTAAAGGTTTAAGCATAGGGGCA
The DNA here is from genome assembly GCA_041649255.1 of bacterium. NCBI lineage: Bacteria > bacterium. The sequence continues at coordinate 59,374 of JBAZNK010000019.1, read as the reverse complement.
GGATTAGTATTCTTAATATCAGGGCCTGTTACTTCCTATGGAACGATGTTAGTTATTAAAAAAGAATTTGGATGGAGAGTGTTGATAATTTTTTTATTAGTTATTTCTATAATTTCATTAATATTAGGTTATTTATTTACCCTGATTGCGCCGCCTGACTTCTGCTCAAAACTACCCGCCGTGTTTAATGGACAACAGTGTCATTAAAGATGCGGTAATAAAAATTTGGCATGAAAATCATTATGAAAACAGAATTAGGTATTGATATATGTGTTAAAAATAGGTTTAAGTTATTTAAAGATGACAAGCTGGGACTTCTCATAAACTCTGCGTCTGTAGATTCGGATCTCAAATATACCCAGGATTTATTTATAAACAGTAGATGCAAGGTTGCTGCTTTATTTGGCCCTGAGCACGGAATAAAGAGCGATGCACAGGCTTTTATAAAAACAAAAGGGGTTCGTGATAATAAAACGGGAATACTGGTTCATAGTCTTTACGGCGAAACGCTTGAGCCAACGAAAGAAATGTTAAAGGACATTGATACAATGGTAATAGATTTACAGGATATAGGGACTCGTTATTATACGTATATATGGACAATGGCGCTGGTTATGAAGGCGTGCTCAAAGTATAATAAAAAAGTTATAGTATTGGATAGACCGAATCCGATAAATGGAATAACGTTGGAAGGCACTATATTGAATAAGAAATTATCTTCATTTGTGGGGATATATCCAATTCCCGTAAGGCATGGAATGACAGTAGGGGAGTTGGCAAAAATGTTTAACGAGGAATTCAAGATAAAAGCTAATCTTCAGGTTGTTAAAATGAAAAACTGGGAAAGAAAGACGTGGATGGATGAAACCGGGTTACATTGGGTATTGCCATCACCTAATATGCCAACGCTTGACACAGCTACTGTATATGCCGGGATGTGTTTATTGGAAGGGACTAACATTTCTGAAGGCAGGGGAACGACAAAGCCATTTGAAATCTTTGGAGCGCCGTGGATTAGAGAGGAGGAGTTATGTAAAGAGTTAGAAAAAGAGAACTTGCCGGGAGTTAAGTTTAGACCTCTTAGTTTTATTCCTGTTGCAGATAAGTTCAAGAAAGAGAGGTGTGGTGGTGCGCAAATGCATATTTTGGATAGGGATATTTTTTCAAGTTTTATTACGGGAATAATCATAATTAAAACGATAAAAAATTTATATCCGAAATTTTTTGAGTGGAAGAAACCACCTTATGAACCTGTAATAGGGTATACTTTCCCTAACTCTATGCCAATTGATTTATTAGTAGGCAATTCTGATATAAGAGTTCAAATAGATAGAAATTCTTTGCCTTCAAAAGAGGTTTTACAAAAGGAGTGGAAAAAAGAATTACTCAAGTTTAGCAAAACAAGGGAAAAGTATTTACTTTATTAGGTTATAAATAATATGGAAAAGTCAAAAGGGGATGAGTTTGTAATCATTTTTGAAGGGGAGCAAATGGATGCGAGTTTTCTAAAGGGTCTATTAGAGCAAGAGGGAATCTCGGTATTTTTAAAGGATGAAATAATGGGAAGCCTTTATCCATCATTTGTTGTTGGGGGAGTTAAGGCGATTATTAAGAAAGAAGACCTTGAAAAGGCGCAACCTATAATCAAAGAGTTTTTAAACAATCATTACGATAAGCCACAGGATTAAGGCAATATTGAGGTTATTTCATTAAAACCAATTTTTGTGTTTCCCTATAATTACCTGCTTGGAATTTAGCAAAATAGATACCTGATTTCAGTTTTTCCGAATTTATTTCTGACGTATAATAACCTAAATTTTTTATTTCATTTACCAATGTTTTTATGCATCTCCCGGAGATATCATATAATTTCAAGGATACATTGGTTGTGGTTGGCAAATAATAGCTAATGGTTGTTGATTTAGAAAATGGGTTGGGGTAATTTTTATATAATGTGAAAACTTTATCCGTTATTTTTTCTTCAACAGCCGGTCCATGTTTTGAGGAATAATAGACATAAGCGTTTATCATCAAGTCTCCCGGTAATTTTTTATTAGTTCCATAATCTAACATCCAACCTGTGTCTTCGGTTGTGTAGTTATAATAATTAACAACATTTTCATATGTCAAATTTTTTGAGCGACTTGAGTCAGTGCATATTGCAATGCTCAACCATTGAGAGGGGTGGGGGGAAGATACAGTTATGTGAAATTCCTCATCCATTGCGATAGAGGAATCAAAATTAATATATTCCCAATCCGGAGAAAAATGAGATGCCGTAATTTGTTTTTGGTAAACAAGGGAAGTCGGGGCCCCCTCATAATCATCTGTATATACCGAGACTATAAAGTCTGTTGAATTTGATGTGCTATCTTTATAAAGCATTACGCGGGCTTTTCTCAGTGTGCAAAGTTCTGTAGGCTGAAATCTCACGCCATAGCTCCAGATACTGTCAGAATTTCCCGTATATCCCGGGTAATAATGGTATTTAGGAGAACTGTCATCATAGGCTAAAAGATATAATTGGGTGTCGGGTTCAATTATTCCTACAGAATCAAAAGCAGCATTTATTACGGATTCGATATTTAAAGATACCGATGGATAAAGGTCAATAGCAGATTGAATCAGGGAATACCTTAAATCAATAAAGTATGAACTCTGAACGAGATAAGTTGTTAATGCCCTATACCATAGTTGTTCAGTTGTATCTTTGGTGATTAGGTTACTCATAAGGTATCCCGCATGGGCTGGAATAAGCATATTATAATGGACTCCTCCATTATCCGTATTGGAAGTTTTTGGGTAATATATATATTCTCTCATATGTGCAGGTAGGGGTCTAGTTCCAGCGCCTCCATTATGAGGATTAGTAATGTCTCTTAATGCATCTCCCGGAATCCCGGGTGTATAACAATCTTCTCCTGTGAGCCAGTCTTCTCTATCAATCAGGCAACCGAATAGGTCTGAAAATGCTTCATTAAGTGCGCCGTGTTGCCCGAGATATATAAGGTCTGCAGTTGACTGGGTTACGGCGTGAGTCATCTCATGTGCCGCAACGTCAAGAGCTCCTGCAAGGCAAGAAAGTAAAGAATCGTCACCATCTCCGAAAACCATATATCTGCCATTCCAGGAAGCATTATTATATTTATTCAAGTAGTGGACTACGCTTACTAACGAAGCCCCTGAATCATTCCAGCTATTTCTTCCAAAGGTATTGTAATAATAGTTGTAAATACTGTCCATATTGTATTGTGCGCTTACTCCTGCCGGCAGACGTGAATTATCGTTAAAGTTTTTATCCCCATTGGGATCTACTATAAGAGTAGCAGAATCGGTTCGCCACTTATTATGGCAATCCCACGTACTTATTGTCCCGTTGGTGTAGTTTTTCCTTAACGTATCCTTGTTAGGGAGAACTCCTTGCCACATTAATTTTGAAACATCAGCAAGGTAATAATTGCCGGATGCTTCGTATATACTAAGATTTACGGTATCTCCATTAACGAGAATACCTGTTCCGTTTGTTCCGCCATCGTATTTAATATTATCATATTTGAATATAACGCCGGAGTTTTTTGCATCTATAAAATATTCCCAGTCTCCTTGTGGAAAGTCTGTTTTTAGGGTTACTTGCCATGCAAGAAAATATTGACCATTGTCATGATAAATAGTAAGTTTGCAAGTAGGGGCTTCTAAGAAATCCCCGGCGTGTTTTAAGTCTTCTTTAGCTTTTGCAATAGCTATTTCTTTTGAAATTGTTGGTATTACATCAATAGTAGGCGTTGGCTCATACCTACCGTTAACCATATATATATTTGAATTTTTATCAAAGTGCACTATAAGTTGGCTTGCCCATACAGGAATTTCTTTATAGAACAGGTCTAATTTTAGATGAGTCATTCCTAACTTGTCTTTTTTCAGAGAGTGTAATTTTAATTCGCTTGAGGGTTCGCTTAGTTTAAAAAGTTCCTTATATTTCCCTATAAACTCAATTGCACTTGTCATTTTATCTGCTTTAGATGTGTTTGAAAATGTGCCTTTCAGAAAAGTGGGAGTGCCGTTATCACCACTAAATTTAATTTTTATTTTTTCTTTGGAATCATTTTTTAATGTCTGCATCAAAGTTTCTCGATTATTTACGGGGACTTTTTTATCTTGGGGTAGTTTTTTGCTCATACCACATAAGAAGAGTGTAGAGAAGCAAATAATAAAAAAACACGACAATATTTTATTCATTCGACCTCCTTTTTAAAAACAGCGAGTTTATGATTATATATGTGTGGCGAAATAGTTGTCTTGTCAACGCCTTTTATTTGTTTTTAAAGGAATAAATATTAAAAATTATTGATAAATAATTAAGTTGACAGTTAAGAATATTTTTTTAATATGTAAAATTAAATACGGAATAAAGGGAAAAATAAAAATGATGCCCCTGTAGCTCAGATGGATACCTGCCTGCCGGCAGGCAGGGAACACCGGTTTAAGACGGTATTAGTTGACAAATATGTATGTTTATGTAATAACAAACAATAAGAAAAGAATATATGTTGGAATGTCAAAAGACCCTAAGAATCGTTTGATAGAACATAATGCAGGAAAAACAAAGTCAACAAAAGGGTTTAGACCATGGAAGTTGATGTATATTCAAAAATGTAAAGATCGGGCAGAAGGAAGAAAACTTGAGAAAAAATTAAAATCTGGGTCAAAAAAAGAAGAATTAAAAAAGATGCTAAAAAATGCCCCTGTAGCTCAGATGGATAGAGCACCGGTTTCCTAAATCGGTTGTCGCGCGTTCGACTCGCGCCAGGGGTAGGTAGTAATAATATTAAAAATTAAAAATAAAAAAGAGGAGCGATTAATATGAAAGCATATATAGAAAAAATTGCGGATTACAAGGATAAAGAAGTCGAGATTAGCGGATGGCTCTATAACAAGCGTTCAAGCGGAAAGATACATTTTCTTGAAGTTCGTGACGGAACCGGGTTTATACAGGTAGTTGTGGTAAAAGGACAGGTAGATGAAGGCATATTTGAGCTTTGTGATAAAATTTCCCAGGAGTCTTCAATTAAAGTTGTAGGTAAAGTCAGGGAAGAACCTCGCGCGCCGGGAGGATACGAATTAGATTTAAAATCCATTCAGGTTATAGCGCAGGCAGAGGTTTACCCGTTACAAAAAAAAGAGCACGGTATTGATTTTCTCTTATCTAACAGGCATTTATGGCTGAGATCAAAAGCGCCGTGGGCAATTATCAGAATCAGGGATGAAGCAATTCGCAGTATCATAGATTTTTTTCACTCGAAAGACTTCATAAGACTTGATGCGCCTATTTTTACACCTTCTGCCTGTGAAGGGACGACTACTCTTTTTGAAGTTCCATATTTTGACCAGAAAGTTTATTTATCTCAGTCCGGGCAATTATATGCGGAAGCAGGTTGTATGGCATTTAATAAAGTATATACGTTCGGACCTACTTTTCGTGCAGAGGCTTCTAAGACTCGCAGACATCTTACCGAGTTCTGGCAAATAGAGCCCGAAGTTGCTTATGCAAAGCTTGATGACATTATGGAATTAGCGGAACAATTGGTAAGTTATATAGTCCAGAGAGTTCTTGAAAATAGACAGAAAGAACTTAAAATATTAGAAAGGGATGTTACCATACTTGAAAAAATAAAGGCGCCTTTTTATCGTATTAGTTACAAAGATGCTCTTGCTTTAGTTGATTCTGCAGGCGAAGACGTTCCCAAACTTCAATGGGGAGATGATTTTGGCGCTCCACAGGAAACGTATATAGCATCCCAGTTTGACAAACCTGTTTTTGTGCATCGTTATCCTACAAAATGTAAAGCATTTTATATGAAACCTGACCCTGAAAACCCTGAGGTTGTTTTGTGCACTGACTTGCTTGCTTCGGAAGGATATGGAGAAATAATAGGTGGTTCACAGAGACAGGAAGATATAAGTGTATTAGAAGAAAGAATAAAAAAAGAAGGATTATCAAGAGAAGCGCATGAATGGTATCTTGATTTAAGAAAGTATGGTTCTGTCCCGCATTCAGGCTTTGGGCTTGGGCTTGAGAGAGTATTATCCTGGATATGCGGATTACATCATGCTCGTGAAACAATACCATTTCCAAGAACTATAGATAGGGTGTATCCATGAAAAAGACAAAATCCAACCACCGCCAAGGCGGGGTGTCGCTTTGCGCCAAATCAAAAATCAAAAATTCCAATACTTCTTTTGAGTTAGAGGTTAAGGAGTATAAGTTTAGGATAGAGGAATTTCTTAAAAATTATTTAGAGGGAGAGAAGAAGAAGTTAGCATCTATAAGTCCGGTATCGTTACAAATAATGGACTTTGTGATTGAATTTTGTATGAGAGGCGGGAAACGATTGAGGGCAATACTGCTGATAAAAGGATACGAGGCTGTAGGCGGTAAAAAAGAAACGGACATTATTCATACTTCCATATGTATGGAGTTAATGGAGGCTTTTTTGCTGATACACGATGACATAATAGATAATGATCCTATAAGAAGAGGAGGGCCTTCTTTTCATAAGCTTGTAGGAAATTGGCGAAAAAGTGGTACTTTTGGTGTTTCTGCAGGCATAATGGCAGGGGATATGTTGTCAAATCTTGGCGCAAGCGTTATTTTATCTTCAAAGTTTAAAGAAGAGTTTAAATTAGGGGCATTAAAAGAATATAATGACTCTTTGCTTAGTTGTTTCCAGGGGGAATTATATGATGTAATTCTTGAAAATGAGAGCAGGGTTAGCGAAGAGCAGCTTTTAAGAATGATAGGCTTGAAAACTTCCTCCTACACTACTGTTGCTCCTTTGGTTATCGGTGCGATGTTCGGTGGGGCGAATTCCTCTAAAGTTGAGGTCTTTCGTAAGTTTGGGATTTTATTAGGGGCAGCTTTTCAAATTACGGATGATATACTTGGTTCGTTTGGGGAGGAGAAAAAACTTGGCAAACCCGTAAATTCGGACATCAGACAGGGCAAAAAAACACTTTTATCCATATATGCGATGGATAATGCTTCTTCTTCCGAAGCGAGAGTATTAGAAAGAAATTTAGGGAACAAAAATCTTACAGAAAAGGATTTTGACGACGTAAGAGAAATATTTATTAAAACCGGTGCTCTGGATTATGCAAAAAGCAAAGCAAGAGGATATATCTCAAAGGCTAAGAATCTTTTAATATCAGCGAGATTTGAATCCAAAGCTACTAAATTTTTATTGGAATTATCTGATTTTATGATTACCAGAAAACTATAAAGGGTTATTTTTTATCAGTGACTTTATTGAGTCCAAAATCCACGATTCCGGTTAGGGTTGCATCATCTTTATTGTCTCCAGACAGTGCGGGTATTTCCAGACAAGGTGTATTTTGTGGGATAGTTGTTGCCCATAATGTAGGACTATTAGAGGACGCGGAGATTTCTTTATTCTTAAACCACTTGTTCGTATAGTTTTTGAAATCAGTTGTTTTTATAAAGTATTTTCCTGAAGGAAATCCGGTTAAAGTATATCCTTCGGGGCTGCATTCTGCGATTTGGACTATATGCCCGGATGAATCATAAGCTATAACCTTTCCACCGTAGATTGGATTTTTAGTTTTTTCATCATAAACTTTACCGGAGATCTTTGATTTTCTTGGAGCAACACTAAAGTTGAAATCAACGGGAGTCAAACCCGTTATTTTAACAACTTCTGTTTTAGGGTCATTAAAAGTAGTCCCACCTCCGAGCCATATAGCGGAAAATTCAGTCCCGGGTGCAAAAGCGCATACTTTGTATTCTCCTATTGGAACACCCAGTATTTTATATCCTCCCGTGAACGTATTTTTAGAGGAGAAAGTTTCGCCTGTTTTTACGTTAAAAGCTACGATATAGAATCTTGTGCTATCCCCGGAGAGCAGATTAGTATTACAGAATACAAACCCCTGGATTATTCCGGCAGGTTCGAGTTTAAAATTAATATTGTCTGTAATTGAGCCGGATTTTACGGAGATTTTTTGAGCATTTTCAAATTTATATGTATTTTTATAATACTTGCTATAATAAGCTTTATTCAGGTAAGGCACAAAAGCATTAATCTTTAAGATATATTCTCCCTGAGGGAGGTTATGAATTTCGTAATATCCGTTAGAGCCATGTGACAGTTCTGAACCTTCAATTCTGTTCCAACGGGTATCATAGATTTCAAAATCATAATTTTCCAGAGGAATATTATTTCTATTTTTTACCGTTCCTGAAATTATTCCTTCTTGTTGCAATTGAAAATCTATATTTTTAAGGGTATCTTCTTCTTTTAAGCTTACGTATGTAACATTTAATACATTGTTTGTATCTTTCCAATATTTCCATGCATATTGACTTACTTTAGGTACAGGTTTTACTTTTATTATATAATCACCGGAAGGTAAGCCTGAAATGATATAATTACCTACTGAATCTACTTGTTTCTCAAGAGCTTTGTTATTTCCGATTACCTGTATCCATGTTTGTGTAGCGGGGGTAACTTTTCCGCAAACTGTGCCGCCTTTTTTAACTTCGAAATCGACCCCTTTTAAGGTGTCAAGTATAATATTAATCGGAATCAGGGTGTCGCTATGAGATGTGCCTATCCAGCCTTCCGGTTCTATAAACACGTGATATTTCCCGGGTTCAATTCCGCTTACAAGGTATTCACCGATTGAATCCGTTTGGCTTACATAATCTACATAAGTATTTTTTGATTTGTATAACTTCAGGAAGAACGGGGTATTTGGGATTGGCGTTTTGGAATTTTTTTCTACGAGTTTTCCTTTTATAACTGCTCCTTTATCGAGCAGAAAATTAATTTCCGAGGTAACGTTGTTATCTTTTACTATGACAACATTAGCTTCTTCCCAGTTATATGCGTTTTTATAATATTCGCCGACATATTTTCCGCCAGTTGAATATTCTCCGGAGTGGATTCGTAATATATACATTCCCGGAAGTATATCAGAGATGGCATATCCGCCTCTAATATTTGTGGTAGCGCCGTTTACCAAGTATCCATATTTATCGTAAGCTATTATGGGAACACCGGGTATTGAGTTTTTTGCGCCACTTTCATAGACCAGTCCCTCTATTTTTTTTATTGGCGAAGATAATTGTTGAACGACAGGTTCCTGTTTTACGCATCCCGATATCAACAAAACGCTTATAATGAGATGATAGAGTTTCATAGGTTATAAAGATGTTGTTATCAACTGTACGGGTATTTTGGAGCGTAAGTCCGCAAGTAATTCTGCTTCTCTTGCGGTTCTCTTTTCTTGTTCCAAATCCCACGATACTCTTGCTTTTACCTGTTCAAGTGGTTTCTTTTCGTATTTAGTCTTATTTTTATCGTAATATGTTTTTAATTCTTCATCTGTAGGACTGCATTTTGCGTTAATTTCTTTTTCTCTATATTGTTGAACCAATAAGTATTCCTGTCTTTCCACGAGTTGTTTTTTTATATCATCTCTTTGGTCAAACTTATATCTTGCAGCGGCGGCAGGTAAGAATTTTTCAAAAATGAGCCATCCTTCCATATAATCTTTTATAGCTTTTTCGCTATCGAATTTTCTGCCTCTTGCCATTTCCATATCCGCTTTTTTCTTAAAATCGTCTACTGTAATTACGCCGCCTGCCCATTTAACGAGAGCAGCAGGTCTATCAGTTTCTTTTATATCGTTCTTTATAATCTTCTTCATAAGATTACGATTATAACGCATATGCGCCATAGTTTTCAGGTATTTCAGGTAACCATCGCTTAATTTTCTGGTTTGTTCTCCTTTTAGTTTTTCTATTATTTTATCTTTTTCTTTTGAGAAATCGGGGAGTGGTTTATTTATTTTCTCATTGAGTTTTATTATACGATAGTTCTGAACGGGATAGGCAGAAGGTTTTGCAAATATTTTACGGTGCCATGGTATTATAGGAGAGGGTATTGGGCGTGAAAAAGCGCCAACGGTATGTAAAGAGAAAGCAATTTTTTCTACTTCTTTATCTCCGCTTCCTCTAGTAATATCTGTTGCCCCGCCGCCGTATTTTGCCGAATAATCTTCGGAGTATTTAACTGCAAGGTCTGAGAAACTTTTTCCTTTTCTTAATTCTTTATATACTTTAATTGCAGTATCTTTATCTTTTATGGTCATTTGAGATATTTTAAGTGTAGGTGTCATACGATGCCATTCTTTTACCAGTTTCCATGTGCGTGGAGTTTTTACTTTATTTAGGACGACTGTTTCATAAAGAGCGTTTATTGTTAGTCTGTTGGTAAGGTCTGTCATAGCTGCAGTTGTAAGGGTGTCAAATCTTTTTTCTTTGGCATCTATGAGCATAAGTTTAGTTGTAATCAACTGTTCCATAGCTTTGTTTTTGAGAGAATCCACATTAGTGCCAGCGCCGGGTTGATATACTTTATTAAATTCAGTCATAGTAATAACTTCGCTGCCTATTTTAGCAATTACCTTATTGCTATCATTGGGCGTAGCAGATAAAAGCCCTGAAATGAGTAAAAATGCAACCATTTTGCCTCCTTGAATAACCAGAAAAAACTATTGTTTTATAGTTTGATACTTTTATATATTTAATAGCCTATAATTAGAGATATTCTATTAAAAGTCAAGCATTATTTTTGCTGGAGTTGTCCCTAACTCTTATTTGTTATTTTCTCTCTTTATATAATAATAAACATAATTGACAGATTAAAGAAATCATTTATACATTAATCGTGAAGGATAGAATTATTTTTGCCATAATAATAACCGGGTTATCGGGTATTATAGGGCAATTGCTTTTTATCAGGGAACTGCTTATAGTTTTTCACGGAAATGAATTTTCTATCGGAATTGTGTTGGCTAACTGGCTATTTTTGGAAGGGGTGGGGGCTTTATTAATAAGCAGGACAAAGATTTTTAAAAATAAAAATACGGTTAGTTCTGTTTTTGTCCTGTTGCAGCTTATTTTTTCTGTTTATTTACCGATTGCCGTTTTGTTAATCCGCAACCTGAAAGCCATTTTTGGAATAATGTCGGCAGAGACTTTAGGATTGCTGCCTATTTTTTATTCATCGTTTCTTTTTTTATTGCCTGCAAGTATCTGTCATGGAGCGTTGTTTACACTTTCCTGTAAGTTATACGATAATGGGGTTCCTAAAACCAGCAGTAAGTCTATAGGTATTGCTTATGTATATGAGACTGCAGGTTCAATTATCGGGAGTTTGTTATTCTCGATTTTACTTGTAAGGTATTTTGATTCTTTCTATATAGTTTTGGGAGTAATGGTTTTGAATGTTTTGATGGTAATGTTATTGCAATGGGGGTATAAGAGCTTGTTTTCAAGGGTTTTGAACGGCATAGCAATTATCTTGTTTATAAGCGGTATTTACTTTATTTTCAAGACGGACACAATACGGCAATTTTCTATTTCCCGACAATTCGCATCAAAAAATGTAGTATTCTATAAAAATTCCATATACGGGAATGTTGCAGTCATCAAGAGCGAGGAACAATACAGTTTTTTATATAACGGAGTTCCAAATATAAACGTGCCTGTTCCGGCTGTTTCGTTTATTGAAGATTTCGTAAATTTTCCATTATTGTCGCATCCTGCGCCAGAATCGGTCTTAATCATTGGAGGAGGAGCGGGTGGTGTAATAGACAAAATATTAAAGTATAACGTTAAATCCATTGATTATCTTGAGCTTGACCCGTTGTTGATATTTACAATTAAAAGGTTTCCGACACCGATGACTTCTAATGAGCTTAGTTCGGAAAGAGTTCATATTAAATATGAGGATGGCAGGTTATTTTTGAGGGAAAAGGAGCAGGGAAAGTATGACTTAATTTTTGTCGGGGTATCCGAGCCTGTCAGTCTTCAATCGAACAGGTTTTTCACGGAGGAGTTTTTTGAATTAGCCGGGCGCAGGTTAAGACAGGGGGGTATATTAACCATAACTTTACCGGGGTCGTTAGAGTATATGGGAAAGGAGCTGGCGGATTTGAATTTATGTATTTATACAACTATAAAAAAAGTTTATCCGTATGTAAAAGTAATCCCGGGTGATTTTAATATGTTTTTGTGCAGTAGCTCGGATATGTCGGTAATACCTGATACAATACTAAAGCATTTAACCGAAAGAGGGGTTGAATCCAGTGTTTTTACGGAGGGGTATATAAAATACAGGTTAGACAATTATAAAGAAAAGAAATTTTTGAGTTCCATTTCAAAGGAGAGAACAAGGACAAACAAGGATTTTCGTCCTATCGGTGTATTTTACAGTCTTGCTTACTGGGGCGCACTTTTCAACCCGGGTATGGATAAAGTATTTAATTTATTTTTAAGATTTAATTTGTGGTTTTTTGTTTTGCTTGTGGGGATAATTAGTTTATGTTTTTTAATTATTCACATTAAGCTTAAGAATAAAGGCAGTCAGGTTATTATACCTTTTTGTATTTTCACGACAGGTTTTACGGGAATGGTATTCAGCCTGGCGATAATCTTTGCTTTCCAGTCGGTGTACGGGTATGTTTTCAAGGAGATAGGGATATTAACGGCGGCTTTTATGGGAGGAGGGCTGGTTGGAGGGTTAATTACTACGGTGTTTTTACGAGAAGAGAAAAAGAATTACAAGAGTTTAATATTTTTTGAATTATGTTTGGTATTATTTGCGCTAGCGTTCCGGTTCATTATAGTGCCGTGGAGTTTGATTTTTGTGGTTTTATGTTTTGTGATTGGGTTATTGGTTAGTGCGGAGTTTCCGCTTGCGAACAAGATATATTTAGAGAATTTCTTGGGCATTGAGAAGAGTGTCGGGGTGCTTTACTGGTTTGATTTATTGGGAGGGTGGTTTGCGGGGCTTATAACGGGAATAATTATGTTACCGGTAATGGGGCTTTCGGGGACTTGTGTAGCGGTAGCGGTTTTAAAGATTAGCAGTGTGGGGTTGATTATAGCAAACCGCTTGAAACGGATAAAAAATACAGATTGAAACTACCTACCTAAAAGACCTGTAGTCAGGCGAGATTTCACAAGATTGGCACAGAACGAAAAGACGCAGAGGGCGCAGAGAATAAAAAAAGGACAAAGAATTTTTTTATTTTTCTTTTGGCATAGATACTGTAAGGACCGATTTGGCGAAATATTTATTTGCCACTCTTTGAATATCTTTAGCTGTAACTTTATGAATATTATCTAAAAACTTGTCAAAAAATTGATAGCCAAAACCAAGTGTTTCCCGCGAGACTGCTTTTGATATTTGTTGAGCGTTAGTTTGATTGTAGATAGGGTATAAGTTTATCAGTTCTTTTTTAAAATCTTCCACTTCTTTATCAGTCAGGGGTTCATTTTTCAACTTTTCAACTTCTTTTTTTAAGATGGATACCACTTCTTTGTATTTTTCCTGAGAAGTTTGGGCAGTGATTACAAATGCAGAGCGGTCTATGCTAATAGGTTGATAGCCATAAGCATAATATACTAGATCTTTTTCACCCCGTAAAGCTTTATATAATCTGGAACAATTGCCTCCAAAAATGTTAGCGATTACACTCAGAGCATAGATATCTTCCTCTGCACCCTTTACTGTTGGAAAGCCCCATAAAATCATTACTTGTGGGTGAGAATAATAGTTAAAGACTTCCTTGCACTCAGACAATTCAGGTTCAGGAGGAATTTCAGGTATAAATATTTCTTTGGATTTGAATTCCTTAAATGCTTTTTCAACCGTTGTTACAATCTCTTTTTTATCAAAATCACCAAAAATACCTATAACCATATTGTTTGGAACCACAAATTTTTCATAATACGATTTTATATCATTTCTAGTAAGTTTTGAAACACTTTTTTCTGTGCCCATTAAGGTTAATCTATAAGGATGTTTAGTATATAACTGTTGGGAAAAAAATTGTTCGGCCATAGTCTCGGGGTTTTCTTTCTGTCTATTAATATCAGCTATAATTTCTTTTCGTAGTTTCTCAATTTCCTTTTCCGGGAAAGTTGAGTTAGCGAGAACATCTGCTATGACATCCATAACCTGATCTATATCATTCTTTAAAATATCGGTTGTCAGACAGGATATGTCTTTACTTGCTGCAACACTAATAGAACTTCCTATTTTTTCAAACTCTTCAGCTATTTCTTCAGCAGTTCGTTTTTTTGTTCCTCTAAGCAACATTTTTGCTGTAAAATTAGTAATCCCATTATTTTCTTCTGTCTCATATCTGGTGCCGTCCTTAAAATCTACTTCAATAGAAGCTGTTGGAAAATTAGGATTTCTTTTTAATAATAAAGTAATCCCATTATCCAGTTTGATTTTTTGAATTTCTTCTTTTATTTGTTTTTCAGAGAGGGTGTCTTTAGTCGCAAGTTTTTCCGAGCCGGTTGGTTTTACTGCTACAACGACCATATTTCCGTCATAAAAATATTTATTAGCTACTCTCTTTATATCTTCGTTAGTTACTTTTTGGATTTTTTGGATATAGGTATCATCATAAAAGCTTGGGTCATAAGTAGCAATCCAATTTTCACCAATATTGGATGCTTGAGTTTCTATATCTTGTGAATAAAGAAATTTTCTAGCCATAATTCTTTTTTTAGTTTTTTTAAGTTCATAGTCAGAAATTCCATTTTGGCGGACATTTTTAATTTGCGTAGAAATAATATGTTTTGTTTTTTCTATATTTTGGAGGTCAGATATTTCCGTACCAATTATAAAGGCTCCTTTTACAAAGGAAGGCACATTAGAATAAGCGTAAATATAATTAACCAGTTGTTTTTCTTCTTTTAAAATCTTATTAAATCTGGAATTTTTGTCTCCGCCTAAAACATCTGCAAGTATATCAAGAGGGTACATATCTTCGTCAAAGATATCAACGGTATGATAACCTATTGTAAGATTCGTAGCACTAACATCTAATTCAGTTTCCACAACTCGTTTATTTACTTGTTGAGTTTCTACAGGTAATATTGGTAAATCTATTGGTTTTTTCTCGAAATTCTTGAATGCTTCTTTTATTTTCAGAAGTACCGTGTCTTTATTAAAGTCTCCTACTACAACAAAAAGCATATTATTAGGAACATAAAATTTTTTATAATACGCCAGGATATCATCACGAGTGAGTTTTTTGAAAAGTTCAGCATAACCAATTATTGGGTATTGAACGGGATGAATTTTATAAAGGGTATTATTAAAAATCTGATTAGCTTTTCGCTCGGGAACTTCACGCATTAATATTTCTTTGAGAATCACACCTTTTTCCCTTGCAATTGCGGTAGAGTCAAAAGCGCAATTTGTCAACCAGTCAGCCAACATTCCCAGAGCCTCGTCAAAGTATTTGCTATTCACTGTTATCTTATAACAAGTACACTCAAAGGAGGTATATGCATTATAATCGGCTCCAATTTCCTGCCTTAATTGATTAAAATACTCTTCCGTATGATTTTTTGTAGTTCCCCCTGCCAGAACATGTTCAAAGTAATGCGATAATCCGGAACCGAGATGTTTGCCTTCATAAAGACTACCTGCTTTAACGTAAGCGCGTAAAGCGGTTATTTTTGCCGTATGATTTTCTTTAATCAGAACCGTCATTCCATTATCCAGAGTAAATTCTGAGATATCATCTTGAGCAACAAGGATGACAGGGCTCATAATAAACATTAAATAAAGAATGGTGGATTTAAGGTGTTTTGCAAACATTACAAACCTCCTATTTTTGGCAGTTTCAGTTTCGTTTCTAAAGAGTTTATAAAAAAACAATTATTAACCTTTAACCTACTTTATTGAAATTTTTTGTCAAGCAGATAAAAGGCATCCAGTAAAAGATTTGGGACTATAGTTGTAACAGAACTGAGGAGGAAAGGTGTTTGTTGTAGTAATCGTATTCTTAAAATTAGTGATTGACAAAACAAACAATTGAAAACATATAGATACGTATAAATGCGTATAAGGATAAAAGATAAGATAAAGAATGCTTTTTTCCAATTTCCTAAAGAGAGGAGAAAAATGAAAAAAATTATATTTATAGCGGCAGGGATTTTATTTTTTTCTTTTGTTTATGCGGAGCAACAACCTTATATCTTAGCAAAAGTAGATATTGTAGATATAGGTAAGATAGAAGACTTAGGTTTAGATGTGGTAAAAGTGCATAAAGATAACCGGGTGGAGTTTGTTATACATCCCGCACAATTATCTCAAATCAAGGCGAGAGGAGTGACGGTTGATATCCTGATTGAAGATATGGAGAAATATTATTCGGCACGAATGAGCAAAAAAGGAGCTAATTTTGGGAATTTTTACACTTACTCGGAAGCCAATAACATACTTGACTCCCTGCACACTTTGTATCCAAATATAACAACTGCTCGTATCAGTATTGGCAAGACATGGGGGAACAACGATATATGGGCAATGAAAATCTCGGACAATCCTGACTCACAGGAAAACGAGAAAGAGGTTTACTTTGATGCGCTTCATCATGCAAGGGAGCCTGTTGGCGTAAACATAGTGGTTGAATTTGTAAGATATCTATGCAAAAACTATGCCGTAGATTCAGAAATAACGGATTTGGTAAACAACTTGCAAATATGGGTTGTTCCTATGGTAAACCCGGACGGGTATCTTTATAATGAAGCGAATTACCCTTCCGGTGGCGGGATGTGGAGAAAAAACAGACACGGTCTCGGGGTTGACATAAATAGAAATTATGGGTATCAATGGGGCTGTGATAACATAGGGTCTTCTCCTGATTCTACAAGTGAAGCTTACCGCGGTACGGCTCCATTTTCAGAGCTTGAAACTCAGCATATAAGGGACTTTTGCAACCAGCATAAATTTATGGCGGCATTAACTTATCATTCATATGCAGGGATTTTGATTTTCCCATGGGGCTATAGGAAATACTATACTGATGATGACTTACTTCTCAGGCAAATGAGTGGAGATATGACTGCACAGAACGGTTATATTTATGGGACTGTTCCAGATATTCTATATACTTGTAACGGTGTATCACTAGATTGGTTTTATGGTGAACAATCAACAAAGCCCAAGATACTAACTTTGTCTCCAGAGGTAAATGGCAATAGTTTTTGGGATGAAGCTGCCATATCTACAAATATACAGGAGTGTTTACCTATGAATCTTTACCTGCTTAGATTTGCCAGAAATTCAGTGTGGAAAAATACCGGTGTTCTCTATAGAAGCTATACAATCATTGATTCTCTTGGTAATAACAATGGAATTGCAGACCCGGGCGAATCAATAAATCTTTTATTATATGTTAAAAACTCCGGAGATACTACTGTTTACGGTGTAACAGGAATCTTAACTTCAAATGACCCTTATGTGAGCACACAAGATTCCATGAAATCCTTTGGAGACGTACTAAAAGGGGATTCAAGCTTTGCAGAGTATAAATTCTTGGTAGCTTCCAATTGCTACAATAGTCATCGGATAAACTTTAATTTGTTGTGCAAGGATAACAAAGATTCTGGTGGGTCGTCAAATTTCCATATAAAAGTAGGACTTGAATGGGCAAATCATGACACAGGAAATAGCATATTTACTGTAACCTGTAAGGGGATATGTGGATTTACAGAGTTTGGCGGGGAAGGCTCGGGTTTCATATACCCCAAAGTTGGTGGACAAAACAGTCTATCTGTCGGAAGTTTATGGGTTGGGAATTCAGAGGATTGGGTTGCGAACCGTGATTATGACGCTGATCCCAACAAAGAATGGGAAACAACGGTCAACCCTGATGGTGGAATACATATAGACAGTACTCATATTTCTGATCAGGATATATGGGGTATGTATGAAGATACTACTACAGGAATTAGAGTTAAACAAAATTCCTGGGCATGGAGTGACAGTTCCTATAAGGATTTTATAATAATGGAATATATTATCCGTAATAAGTCGGATAGTGGAATAAACGGACTATATGCCGGGCAATTTATGGATTTTGACATTGGGAGTGGAGGAAATAGTGGAGACATTGATTCTACCCGCAGACTTGTTTATATGTGGGGTTCTGGCTTGCCATATTCAGGGGTAAAAATACTTGAGCCCAAAAGTGCGAGAAATTTATCATTTATTAATGGAAATTATGTGTTTCCGGATGGATACATACTTGATTCCGACAAATTCAGCTTTCTCGATGGGGGTATCAGGGTCCCTTCAACCTCTCAAAATAGTGATTGGTCGCTTATTGCTTCTGCGGGACCTTTTACGCTTCAGCCCGATAGTTTATTCAAATTTGTAATTGCAGTTATTGGGGGAGGCACATTATCGGATATTAAGAAAAATGCTGACAGTGCCCAGAGCAAGTATGATAATATGCCTATTATTTCTGTTGAAGAAATAACATCGCTTTCTAAGGTTATATTATGCCAGAATTTGCCTAATCCTTTTCATGGAAAAACTATGATTAGTTACCAGTCAATATCAAAGGGAAGGGTTTCGCTTAAGGTATATGACTTGTGTGGTCGAGTAGTAGAGACAATCGTAGACGAGGAACAATTGCCGGGGGCTCATAAAATCCTATGGAGTACAAAAAATAAATTGTCTGCAGGGGTGTATTTTTACAGATTGGAGAGTAAGAATTTTAAACTTACAAAAAAGATGATTCTTTTGTGATTGAAGAAAGCAACAAAAAGTAAGAAGGAAGCGGCGTAGAGTTTGGACCCTTGTCAGAGATTATTTTATTTTCATAACATTTAAGCTAATAGTTTTTTTAGGGCTTAAAGATGGGGATGGGGGATTTTTTATGGGCAGAGCATTGAATAAATTTATTAACTTTTGATAGAATGGATTTTTCTATTCCTTTATAATTGCCTGTTTCTATTGCGGTAATGGCTTTGTCGAGTTCTTTATAAGTAATTCCCATTTCGTTTTCATCCGTTTGACCTTTCCATAGTCCTGCAGAAGGTGCTTTTTTTATGATAGAAGCGGGAATTTTTAATTCTTTTGCGAGCTGCCAGACTTCTGTTTTTAAGAGTCCGCCAAGTGGTAGCAAATCAACTCCTCCGTCTCCATGCTTTGTGAAGTATCCGATGGTTAATTCGCTTTTATTTCCAGTTCCGGCGACAAGATAGTTTAGTTTGTTGGCGAAGTAATAAAGAATAAGCATTCGTAGTCTTGGCTTTAAGTTAGCGTAAGCAAGGCGGTTTGCGTCGGGTAAAATCTTTGTAAGTTCGTAATAGATAGAATCTATTTTTACTTCTTTTGTTTTTATGTTAAATTTTTCAGCTAAGATCCTGGCGTCTTTAAGGTCTTTTTCAGAGCTGTGGCAAGGGATTATAATGGACAGAATGTTGTTTTTGAAGGCTTTTTGTGCCAATACCGAAACTACAGCGGAGTCTACACCGCCTGATAATCCGATTACCAGGCCTTTTGAGTTGGCTTTTTTTACTCGAAGTTTAAGCCAGTTAGTTATTTTATTTGAGAGAGACATAACAATAAACCAAATATTAAAAATCAAATATTAAAATGTCAAATAATAAATTCTTTATAACATGGATTGAAAGAGATTTTATTCTAACAGTCATAAAACACTACAATCTACATAGACAGACAAGTCACCGCCAAGGCGGGATGTTCCAAATGTCTATTCTACCACTGACAGACAAAGAGGAAAGGAATGGATTCCGCATCAAGTGCGGAATGACAAACGACAGGCTGATTAGTAGAGAGCACAATAGTTAGAATTTCCAATTTAAGCCTATGTAGGGAGCGTAGTCGTATTTGAAGTCACCCATTTCAACAAGAGGAATAGCGCAAGTTGCTTCTAAAAGCAGTTCGTGTAAAGTTTTCTGGTAAAGAGATCCGCCTTCGCTTACCGTTTGCATGAGTCGGTATTTAAGTCCGGGATAACATCGTAAAGAATAATAATATGTATCTCCTGCTGTGGAAGCTAACCCGTCAAGTTCGCATAGTATCATAACTTTATTGAATATGAAAGGGGATTCGATAGTAAAATTATAAAATATCTCATCAGTTATATTTTCATCTTTTGAGAGCAGTCCATTAGACCAATATCCAAAAGTCAGGTAAGCGGCGCCTTTGCTGTCTCCAAATCTTCCCAGAATACCTAATTCAAGATCCGTAGAACTTTTAGTTGGGGAAAAGAAAGCTGATTTATCACCTGTAGGGAATCTTATACCCAGAAATGGAGAGAATTCAAGATAATAAGTACCTACAAAACCCATTTCTTTCGTTGGATTGAAAAGATTATATTTAGTATCTAGTGTGATACCCCCGGGTGCAAATTTCGAATAAGTAGTATCAAGCTTCATATTTTCAAAAGTCACAGGTATTGTTAATCGGAGTGTCCAATTTTTTTCAAACCCGTAATCAATCTGTAATACATTAACCATTCTTGTAAAAGAGGAATCTGCACCGATTTTTATATAAGTTGTATCGTTTAAACGTTGGGAAGTATAATTTATATACATAAAATGTTCTCTAAACATAAGTCCCAGAGATGGCATTGTTGTGGGCGTAGAGCCAACTATAGGTTCAGCTATGGCGTTGGTGTTAACGAGCGTGAGCAATGTAAAAACGGCGATTTTTTTAATAATTCTATTCCCTAAAAGCATCTTCAATATGTTGAATTTTTTCATTTTTCACCCCTATAACATCAAATCTGACGTTACATTTTCCGAATAATTTACGTTTAAGGAGATAAGCTTGGGCAACATCAATGATATTACTGGCCTTATTGCGGTCAACTTTTTCAATAGGTTCACCGAAATCATTGTTTATATTGGATTTAACTTCTACGAAAACTATAACACCTTTTTTCTCGCATATAATATCTACTTCTTTATGATGGAAGCGATAATTCCTTTCAAGTGTTATATAGCCTCTATTTTCAAGGTACTTTACTGCAAGGTTTTCACCGGCAGCACCTGTCTTCATCTCTTTTTCTTGCGCAGGTAATAAAGTTTACCTCTACGAACCTTTTCGTGTCCGAGGACAGAAATTTTTTCTATTGAGGGAGAATGTAATGGGTATATACGTTCAACTCCGAAGCCTTCAATGATAGCTCGTACGGTAAAAGTGCTTGCTATACCGCTATTGTTGCGAGCTATTACGATACCTTCGAATTTTTGTTTGCGTATATGTTCGCCTTCCATTAATTTTGTTTGTACTCTAACGACATCGCCTATATTAAGTTTAGGCAAAGTAGTAGTTAATGTGTCCATTGTTTCCTATTAGTGGAGTTCCACTGATTAATTTTTGTATGATGACCTGAGGTTAATATTTCCGGGACTTTAACGCCTTCAACTTCAGCGGGTTTTGTGTATAAAGGTGGGTCGAGTTCACCGAGAGAGTCAGCGAACATAGACTCGGGGTTTTTAAGAACGCCCGGGATAAGTCTGGTTATAGATTCAACGATAGACATACAGGCGAGTTCGCCACCAGAGAGGACATAATTTCCTACAGAGAGCTCCATCAAAGTTTTATCGGGGTATTCCATATTAATTATATCTTTGACTCTTTCATCAACGCCCTGGTATCTGCCACAAATAAATATCAAATGAGATTCTTCCGAAAGTTCCTGTGCCAATGATTGATTGTACAATTTACCTGCGGGGGTAAGTAGAACAACTCTGGCATCGGGAGTCATAACTGAGCGAACAGCTTTAAGAATGGGTTCTGCTTTTAAAACCATTCCAGAACTACCTCCATAAGGATAATCATCAACTTTACGATGAATATCATTAGTGAAATTTCTCAAGTCCCAGACATTAATGGAGACAATTTTTTTAGACTTAGCAATTCTAATTGTTCCCCAATCAAAGGGACTTTCGAACATTTTTGGAAAAATGGTAAAAATATCAATCTGCATTACTCAAGAATCTCCAATACTGCGCGTCTTCCACTTTTCATAGATGCGGCAGTCAATATTGTCCTCATAGCTCTCGCGGTTTTACCTTCTTTGCCGATAACCTTACCGAGGTCAGTTTTTTCAACCCTCAGTTCATAAACGACTGTGCGTTCACCTTCAATTTCCGTAACTTTTACTTCATCTGGTGCATCCACAAGGCTTTTAGCCATTGCTTCTATTAGATTTTTCATTTAATTCGCCTCCTTGCGCTTAAGCAATTTAGATACTATCACAGTAGGCTGGGCTCCTTTTTTAATCCACTCCTGAGCTTTAATCGAGTCCAGTTCTAATTTCCCCCCGCGCGGGTCATACGTACCGAGATTATCTATATATTTACCATTTCTTGGACTTCTTGCGTCCATAACAACGATTCTATAATACGGGCTATTAGTTTTTCCCGTTCTAAATAATCTAATTTTAACCATAGTTTTTGCAATTTATACTTTATTGTGAGAATGTCAAGATATAAATTGAAAAAAAGGAGAAGAGTGGAATAAAAAATGAAACCACGAATGAACACGAAAAAAAGAGATATTCACCGCAGAGACGCAAAGGACGCAGAGAAATTTAATAGGGTAGATACAGGGAGAGTAAAGAGGGGGGAAATCTAATTAAAGTTGACAAGTGATTATATAAGTATATTTTTAGCGAAATATAAAAAAAGAGGATTACTATGGAAGAAATAAAAATACCGAAAGAGTATTTTATTAATGTTGAGGGTTTGCGTGAAGGGGGAAATGAGTTCAAATATACTACGGATGGTTTGTATTTGGAGATAAGTGAACTGCAGAAAGGGATAGAAATTCAGCTAAAAGTAACAAAGATAGGTAAAAGGCTTATCGTTAGAGGAAAAATAATTTTTAATTTAGAGTTGGAATGCGCAAGATGTCTGGAGAAATACGTACTTAATTTTGCCGAAAGTATAAACAGTGTTTTTCTTCCGAATAATCCTTCCGGTTTAAAAACAGAGGAAGAAACGGAAGATCCAGATGTCAATTTTTATACAGGCAAGACAATAAACATAGTACAACTAATCAGAGACATAATTCTTCTTGCGATTCCGATTAAGCCACTTTGCGGAGCTTCTTGCAAGGGGATTTGTCCCCTATGCGGTAAAAATTTGAATGAGGCAGATTGTAGGTGTTCACCGAAATAAATGAAAGCAGTATTTAAGATATTATTGAGGATAGGAATAACTGCGCTACTACTTTTTTTAGTATTGCATAAGGTAGATTTCGACAAAATATTGCATATTCTCAAAAATGCGGATATGGGATTTTTGTGGGCAGTATTTTCGGGTAACATTTTGTTGTTTCTCTTATGTGCTATGCGATGGCATTATCTTCTTTTAGACCACGATATAAAAGTTAATTATATTCACACATTATTATATTATCTTATAGGATTTTTTTATAACAATTTTCTTCCTACAGTAATTGGTGGTGGATTGGTTCGTGCATTCTATGCCGGAAAGAGAAATAATAAAACAAAACAAGCATTTTCGTCTATGCTTGTGGAAACGATTATCGGTGGGTGGACATTAATCCTTTATTCTATAGTTATGGCTGTATTGTGGTTAAGCGGGCACCGAAAGATAATTTTATCCATACTTGTTATTTTTATCGGAGCAACTATTGCTATATTCTTGTTTTTTGAACGTAGGTTTATGGGGAAGTTCCGGGTTATTGTAGAAAAGATAAAAGTACTTAATTTAGGGGAACAGTTAAAAGAACTTTATAACGAGATGTATTTTTATAAAACAAAAAAAGGGTCAATAATTAAAGTTATTATAATTTCTTTTGGGATGCAATCGCTTCTTGGGGTTATGAATTTTTTTATAGGATTAGCACTTGGATTTAAAATACCCTTTATGTGTTATATGGTATATCCTGCAATAATAGGTGTAATTACGGCTTTGCCGATTACAATAAATGGATTGGGATTAAGGGAATGGGGATATAAAGTTTTCTTTCATTTCAATGGTCTTTCAGGGGAGCAGGCAATTACGTTATCATTAGTATTCTGGTTTATTGGTGTAATAGCCAGTTTTTTGGGTGCAGTTGCGTTTCTTTTTGTAAAACTTGAGAAACAGAAATGAAAATCTGCATAATTGGACCCGGGAAAGTAGGAACCGCGCTTGGAGAAGCCTTCCAAAAAGCAGGATATGAAATTGTAGGAATAGTATCAGAAAAGGAATCAAACATTAAAAATCTCCCGCAGAGCGGGATAATGATCCCTAAGGACTATCGTCCAAGGGCTTGTAAAAATATAAAAATAACAGAAAGGGAACAGAAAAAATTAAAAGAGCTTCAAAGGTGTATAAAGTTGACGGGATGTAAGACTTGGTCGGATAACCCGAGAGACTTAGTAAAAAAGGCAGATTTAGTTTTGATTACAGTCCCGGATTCTGAGATAAAAAAAGTAGTGTCGAATATAAGAAGTGCAATAAAATCAGATACCATTCTTGTTCATACTTCCGGCAGTTTATCTGCGAGTGTTTTAGGAATAAAAAATGGAATAGCAATGCATCCGATATCGGCGTTTGTGGGTGGAAAGTTATTGCTCGGTACGTATTTTTCAATAGAGGGAAATATAAAAATTGGGAAAAAACTTGTTTGTTCAATAGGTGGAATACCGATTGTGATTTCTCCGAAATTAAAGAAAGCGTTATATCATTCAGGGTTGAATTTTGGTGCGGCTTATTTTGTTACACTTTTGAGCATAGGAAAAGAATTACTTGAATTAAGCGGGTTTAAGGAGTCAGAAAAGGTAATTTTATCGCTTGCGGAGTCTGTTCTAGCGAATGCGAAGCAGTTCGGCATTAAGAATTCTTTTACGGGGCCGATAGCGAGAGAGGATAAAAGGATAGTTGGAGAGGAATTAAATGTTGTAAAAGAATCGGCACCGGCGGTAGCGGAAATATACGAGTTACTGATAAAAGAGACGAAGAAATGTTTGAAAAAGAGTAAGGGCAAATGACAAAATCCAAAATTCAAAAAAAACAGAAAAGTAACTACAAGATTATACACGATTAACCCAAGAAAAGAAAAACAGATAAAATTGTCACGGATAAAAACGGATAAAAAACAATTGGAAGGGGGATCTACCCAACAGAAAGGTAGATTGGCATTTTGAGCTTCTGTCAGAGGGGGCAGAAGATTAGTTTAGTTTTATGAGTTTGCCATTAAGGAAGTGGTAATTTAAAGAGATTTTAGTCACAGATGGAAAAAGTAGAATTTAATAAGGGTGGCAAAAAGGGACTTTCGCTCGGCAGCGAGATTCAATATGTAAAAGGGGTAGGTCCTGAAGTAGCGAAGCTTTTTAAAAATCTCGGCATAAAGGTTGTGGAAGATTTGCTTACATTGTCTCCCAGAAGGTATGCAGAAAAAGTATTTATAAAGGATATCCAGAACATACAAAACATACAGGATATAAAAGATATACAGGATATAAAGCCCGAAAATCTTTCCGACTTGCAATCGGGCAAGGAAGTGCGTATAAGCGGAAGGATTATAGAAACGGGTATGAAGTATACGGGTTCAGGAAAATTATTTGTCGTTAAAATATCAGACGGGACGGGCGTTATCAGTTGTGTATTTTTTCATTATTCGCCCAAGATGAGAGAAAGGTTTAAGTGGGGTTTAACGGTTTCGGCAGAAGGGACGGTATCCAACTGGGGCTGGGATTTACAGCTTATTAACCCGGATATAAGTTTAGCCGTCAGCGATGAAAAAGATAAATACTTACCTGTTTACCCATTGACGGGCTGGTTAACGCATTCGCGTATCAGGAAAATAATAAGAGCAATTTTGGATACGAAGATTGAAATCCCGGAAACGCTTCCTGCGTATTTAATAGAAGAGAGGCATCTTTTGAGCAGGGAAACTGCCATTCGTAATTTACATTTCCCGCCAAACATAGAATACGTAAAATCAGTCCGCGAAAGGTTGGAATTTGAAGAGTTGTTTTTGCTTGAAATTATGGTTGCTTTGAGGAAGAGAGAGATACAGAACAACGGGATTAAATTTCAGAAAGGAAGTGTTCTTGCGAGAAAGTTTTTCAATCTGTTGACATTGGAAAAACCCGGATTCAACTTAACTAAGGCACAGACACGGGTTTGTTGGGAAATATTTACGGATATGGAGAGTGATAAGAAAATGAACAGGTTGTTGCAAGGCGACGTTGGTTCGGGGAAAACTATTGTTGCGATACTTGCGATGTTGAAAGCCATTGAATCCGGTTATCAGGCAATTCTCATGGCTCCGACAGAAATTCTTGCGGAGCAGCATTATTTTTGTTTAAATCAATATTTATCGAAAATAGGTGTAGAGAGCAGTTTATTGATGGGGAAGACGCCTAAAAAGGCAAGGGATAAAATATTAGAAGACATAAAGAGCGGGAAAAGCCAGATAATTATAGGGACGCATGCATTGATTGAGGGGAAAGTTGAGTTCAAGAATCCCGGATTGATAGTAATAGACGAGCAACATAAATTTGGTGTTGCCCAGCGGTCAAAGCTTATGGAAAAGGGGACGCTTCCGGATACTCTTGTGTTGACGGCTACACCGATTCCGCGTTCGTTGTCTTTAATATTTTATGGTAATCTTGACATTTCAATTATTGATGAATTGCCGCCGGGAGTTAAGCCGATTACTACAAAGTGGAAGTATGAGAACGAAATCGAGGAAGTGTGGAAATTTGTGATTTCGGAACTTTTGATAGGGCACCAGGCGTATATTGTTTATCCTATTATTGAAGAATCCGAGAAATTGGATTTGAAAGCGGCACAGGAAGCGTATGAAATGTTAAAAGAAACGGCTTTTAAGGATTTTAAAGTAGGATTACTTCACGGTCGGATGAAGAGTGATGAGAAGGCAAGAGTAATGGAAGATTTCAGAAAAGGCGCAATACAGGTTCTTGTTGCAACGACTATAATTGAAGTCGGGATTGACGTGCCGAATGCAAGTTGTATGGTAATAGAGCATTCGGAGCGATTTGGACTTGCGCAGTTACATCAGTTGCGAGGCAGGCTTAATCGTGGTTCTAAGAAATCATATTGTATCCTTGTATCTCCGGAAAACATATCCGAGTTATCAAGAGAGAGGTTGACGACAATTGAGCAGGAAAGCGACGGGTTCAAATTATCGGAGAAAGACCTTGCGCTTCGTGGACCGGGAGATTTTTTAGGAACGATGCAGCATGGTTTTCCCGAATTTAAGTTTGCGAATCTTACGAATGTAAGATTTATATCAGAGGTTAAGGATATTGCTTTTAGTATTATAGAGAAAGACCCTTTACTGAAGAATCCTCAAAACGAACCCATTGCAAAGGCATTAAAAACTACATACGCAGATAAGGCAAAATTCCTTACGGCAGGTTAGTAGCTGGAAGTGTCTGCTATAAACCATGTAAGAGCGACAGGTGGCAATTCAAGTGTTTTTCCCATTCCAAGTGTTAATCCTCCGCCGACATCGAATATAGTGTAACCTGCGGCATTTTTATATAGCATAAAGAGTCTAACATCTGCATATTCTGTGTATTTATATCCTGTAATGTTATTTGCGTCAGCCTCTTGCCCAAGAAATATGGTATCAGCAAATTCTCCTTTTGAGTTCGTATAGGTTTGTATATCGGCTCCCTTGTAGGGAACTTTAGATTCCGGATCACTTTCTACCCATACTTGAACGCCTTCAACCGGCTCTAAAAAATCCCAGATATATACATAGTGCCCTGAATTATCGAGACTAGAATCGATTGGAATTGCGTATTTGTATACTTTCCCTTTGATGATTGCATTTTTATCATCGTCCATATTTTTTTTGCAACCTATAAAAAAGAACATTACTGAAACTAAGATTAGAAATCCTCTTTTCATAATTCCTCCTTATTTTATATTTTTTTAATAAATAACTCCATAAGCATTTTTTAATTCGTTACCATTTGGACTTGTTACGGTTACGGATAATTTACAGTTTCGTGCTTCTACCGTATCGGGCTTATCATCCATAAGCGTAAAGGAAAAGCTTGTCCAGTATGGGTCTTGAGTGTCATCAAGAGTAATATTTGTTTGCCCTCGTAACTCACCTGCATTAGCAGAAACAGAAATGTTTGTGCCTTTTGTTAAAGGATTACCATTGAAATCATTTACGCTAATTGCAAAAGCTTGGCTCCCGCCATTTGATATGTTGAAAGTTAGTGGTGTAAGCGTTAATTTAGTGGGGCCACTCCATAACAATCTTGTTGAATCTCTTAATGTATTACCATTTCCATCTTTTGTCTCTCCAAACACATAGAAGAATCCATTTGTAGTATTTGGCCATGGGGCACAAGTCAAAAGTGTATTACTTGTAAGACCTGTTACTGTGCTTCCCATACCTGTTTGAACTAAACCACATTGTGCAGTAAACCAGACTCCCGTGTTATTTTCGACATTATTGGTATACTTATCTCCCACATAAGCCGTTATTGTGTTTGTTACGCCTGCTATGTATAAAGCATAAGTATTAACGGTTTTCACAGCTATTGAAAAATGGGAAGAATCGGGCGGTCCGCTACGAATGACAATTTGACCAATGGATGCTGTAAGTGAAGTTCCCTGGACAAGGGCGTCTATTCTTATCGTTCCGGGTTTTGTGCCGCTATTTAAGTATGTGCTAACTAAAGCTAAATCCATTGAAGTAACTCCCGAGGTTGGATATATATACTCTCCTCCATTTGGTCCACCTGTAATCTCAAATGTTACGTTTTTTGTCCCACTAATGGGTTTGCCTTCCTTATCTCTAACCTGGAAAGTTAACATTGACGTTTCATTCTGTCCGGTCCCCTGAACTCCAAGGTAAAGATTATCTAGTGCATATAAAACTATACCTGCCGGGGTCGTGTCTCCTAGTGTCGTCGTAAATAATACATTTGTACTGTCAGTTATGGAACCATATGTAACCTTTACAGTAGCTATTCCTGTGCTATCGCCGCTGACTAAATTTGTTGTTACTTTGCCTGAAGAATCTGTGGTATCGGAGAACGGGGATATAGTTCCCATAGTAGTCGTGAAAAATACAGGGATATTTATAGCCGAGATATTGTTTGTGTATTTTAGGAAGGCGGTTATTGTAGAATTATTTTCGCCTCCGACAGAGATTGTTTGAGGACTTGCAGTTATGGAACTTATATAGATGGTGGTATTCCCACTTGTAGAATAAAATTTGAGTTGAGCTACTTTTGATGTCCCTTCTGCGGTAACGGTTATTCTTGCTAAACCTGTGGTTGCTAAACTTGTGAGAGTAGTTGTTGCAACGCCATCTGAATCTGTTGTATCGGATGCCGTTATTGACCCAAGCGATGTTTTAAAACTTACTACCGTTCCGTTAACGCAAGTGCTATCGTCTTCCAGTCTTATCAGCGCTGTTATTGTGCTTGTGCTGGTTCCATCTGCCAGTAAGCTATCTTTTTCAGAAGTAATAGTTATAAAGACATCTTTTGTTAGTGAAACGAGAGATTTTTTCTTGCATCCAAATACCAGAAAAATAGAAACCAGAAAACATACTAAACCAACGATTACTAAATTTTTACTTTTAATCATTTGTCCTCCTTAATATCGGTTTTCTTTTTTTCATTTTTCCCTTTAGTAGAATCTTCTTTAGGTGGGTATTTTGTTTTATCTTCTACAAATTTTACTTTTATTTCAAATTCTGTAGTTTCAGTTCCTGCAATTTCGTTTCTTTGGGTATAGGAAAGTTTTACATCAGTAAAATATTGAGAGCTTTCCAATTTCTGCATAAAATTAGAAACTGCAAAATTAGAGGTAGTTACACCGTGTACTAAGAAACCAATATACCCCAGAGAATCTACATTATCCTCAGCTATTGCGGTGAGCCACGTATATTCGGGCAACAAGCGATTGATTTCATCAAAAAATTTAATCCTTGCATACTTTGGATTACTCAATTTTTTTATAATATTAATCTTATCTGCTATTGCTTTTTCTTTTTGTATTAGCGCTTGTACTTCTGCTACTTTAGGAGCTAATTCTTTTAATTCTGTTTCCTTAGTGGCAATTTCTTTTTTTATACGAGCTTCTTTCCTTGACAGCCCAAGACCTATAAGCCCAAGAATTAAAACAGCAATAAGCGGAATATAAATTAAAAATCCTGTTCTTAAAAAGTCTCTTAATTTGTTTTTCTCAACTGCTCTTTCTTCCAGCGGTAATAGGTTAATATTTACTTTTTCCAATCTTGAGATAGCAAGACCAATAGCTATATCAAAAGCGGTTGGTACTTCAGGGGGAGTTATTGCGCATTCTATTGTTTTTAATGGATTACCAATTGCGCATTCTATTTTAAAATGTTCAGTAAATACTTCCTTGATTTCCTTTATTGTAGTGCCTCCACCCCCAATGATTATGCCATTCCACTCGGAAATTTCCGGCAATACTCTTTCTATTCTATTTAATAGTCTTTTTGCTGTGCTATTTATTGTGTTGGATGCAAGCTCTTCATTTACATTTTCTATTTTTTCGCCCCTTATAACTCTACTGGCTTCTTCGGCTCTAATTCCACATACTCTTTGAAGCTCTTCGACAAAAGATCGAACTCCAAGGGGAATTTCATCATCCATAAGATAAAAATTATCTTTAACGATTGTGATTAATGTATGTTCAAAACCTACATTTATAATTAAATAAGTACCTTCCTTTTTCACATAGTCATTTGCCTTATAAATAGCGTGTAAAACTATAGGTGCGATATCAATATTTACCGGGTTAAGTCCTGATTCTTTTAATACATCTATCCATGGGTAGACGCTTTCATTTTTTACGGCAGTTAATAATAATTCGAACTGTCCTTGTTTATCCTGTAACCTTTTGGAGTCCATAACGACTTCTTTTAAGTTAAAAGGAATATTTTCTATTGCCAATTTTTGAATAGTGTCATTGAGTTCGCGAGGTTTGGGAGATTTAATACTTACCTTTTTAATAATTACGTTTTTACCAGATACAATTATGGAGATATTTTTCTTATCCAGACCGGTTTCTTTTATTAGGTTTTTGAAGCTTTCTACTAGTACTTCTCTATCCATAATTTCGCGGTCAACGATTATTTCAGGAAGTAATTTTATGACTCCATATTTCTCAAGAATATATTTGCCCGATTTTTTCTTTATTTGAGCAACTTTTATATAACGGGTCCCTATATCAAGACCAATTGCGTAAGGCTCTCCCGTTAGAGATTTTTTTAGGTATTGGAATATCTTATTATTTTTCATTGTATATAAGGTTTAAGCATTGCCCTCCTGAGCAATATTTCTTCTACTATTTTATCTGAAGGCGTTTCATTCTTATATTTTGAGTAGGCTACTATTTCTTTAAAAATACCCTCGAGTTCCCGCACATTACTCATTACTTTTTCTGCTATTGCCGTAACGATAGAATCGGAGATTTTCGCAGCCCTTGCTTTGAATTTTAAGATACTTATTCGTGTTTCAAGATCCGGGGGGTCTATTCTTGCAATAAGACCACCTTCAAATCTTGACTTGAGTCTTGCGGAAAGAGTTGGTAATTCTTTTGGTGGACGGTCAGAAGTTACAACGATTTGTTTGGAACTTAAAAATAAATCGTTAAAGATATTAAAAAAATGCTGTTGCGTGACTTCATCTCCCGCAATAAGCCCTATATCATCGATAAGCAGAACGTCTATTTTGCTAAATCTTGTTCTGAAATTTTCTAATTGTCTTGTTTCCACTGCTTGTTTAAGTTCTGTGGCAAATCTGTCCGATGAGTAATAAAGCGCTTTTCTCTGGCTTTGTCTTTCAATTATATAATTCCAGATAGCTACCAGCAAATGAGTTTTTCCCATTCCGCAATCTGAAAATATAAATAAGGGATTGCATTCTTCGGAGTAACTACGGGCTACAGAAAGGGACATAGAATATGCAAAATCGTTACATTTTCCTGTTATAAAATTATCGAAATTATATTTTCTGAGCGGGGTAAAATCAACGGAACTTTCTTCTACTACTTCTTCCATTTCTTTTTCAGGCATATCAACGCCATAATATTTAAAGATAAATTGTTCTATTTCACTTTTAGGTGCAACAAAAGGTAAAATGTCGAGATAAGTAGCTTTCTTTAGATTGTCCATTGCTTCTCTGTCAAGAGGATTCATCATTGTTACAGCTAAACTTGTGCCGGAACTTACAATAGGAATGACTAAAAAATGTTTTACAATCCAGGACGGTATAATTTTCAACAATTCTTGTTCAGGGGTAAAGCTAGATAAATCAAATGGGTAATATTCAAATTTACGCGTAAGAATTGTAAACAAAATATTTTCATTAAAATAACCTGACTTTATAAGGTTTTCTTCTAATTCCCCGCCATTTTCCCATTGATGATTAATTGCATTGTTTAATTGTTCCTGACTTAAAAGCCCAAGTTCAAGCATTATATCTACAACCGACTCTTGCATAAGATTTATTTATAAAAACAAACTTAACGAACTTTATTCATACAAGACTATTTTAACTATATTTTTTTGTCAAATGTTTTCTTATTTACCGATACAAAATTCTGAAAAAATTTGATTCAAAATAATTTCATTAGTTATTTCACCTGTAAGTTCAGATAAACAGGTTGATGCTTCTTTTATCTCATAAGCTAAACATTCTGGAGTTAATTTTCTCATTCCCGATATAGCTTTTTTAATAGATAAATTTGCTTTTTCCAGTGTTTCAATGTGTCTCATTTTTGATACCAGTGGTGGAATATTGTCTAAAATTACTAATTTAGATATAGATTTTAAGATTAAATCTATATTGGTCCCGTTTAAAGCAGAAACCGATAAAACAGGAAAATCGAAATTTTTTGCTACAATTTTTTGATGAGGTAAATCGCATTTATTAAAGATACCGATTACTTTTTTGTTTTTAATATGTTTCAAAAGGTTAATATCTTCTTTTGTCACTCCTTTTGTTACATCAAAAACAAATAAAACTCCATCAGATTCGCTTATTGCTTTTTGGGTTCTTTGCTGACCTGCTATATCCATAGGATTGTTAGTTGTCATCAAACCTGCGGTATCAATAAGTTTTAAGGGTAATCCTTTAACATCTAACCATGCTTCTATTGTATCTCTAGTTGTTCCGGGGTATTTTGTAACGATTGCCTGTTCTTTTCCTAATAAGGAGTTAAATATGCTTGATTTTCCGACATTTGCTTTTCCTATGATTGTAAAAGTTATGCCTTCTTTTAAGAATTTTCCTTGTCTGCTTGAAATTAAAAGGTTATTAATTGATTGATGGACTTCTTTTAACATAGGAGCAATATTTTGAATTTTTATTTCTTCTTCTGAGAACTCTATATCTGTTTCAAGGTTAGTTATTATTTTCAATAGTGTATCTTTTAATTTTTTAATATGGTTGGAAAGTTTCCCTTCAAGTTGGTTTATAGCCATTGTTAATGCCTTTTCTGATTTTGCTTGTATTATATCTAAGACTGCTTCTGCCTGAATAAGGTCTATTTTACCTGCCATAAAAGCACGTTTTGTGAATTCTCCGGGTTCTGCTAATCTGGCGCCATTTTTGAGTGCAGTCTCGAGTATTTTTCTTAAGGAAACAACTCCACTGTGGACATTTATTTCAATCGTATCTTCTGTTGTGTATGTGTTTGGTTTAAGCATTATCATCAGTAAGCATTCATCTATTTTTTTGCCGGAAACATCTACTATTTTGCCATAATGAATAGTATGTGTTTTAACAAGACTTGGTTTAATCTTGCCTTTAAAGATTTTATCTGCAATTTTTAATGCTTTTGTCCCGGAAACTCTTATAATTCCAATTCCACCTTCTCCTGAGGGAGTAGATATTGCAGCAATTGTATCCATATAAGTCCTAATATTTAATAAAAATCAGCTTATTGTCAATAATTCTGTTTGAAATTTTGGAATTAGGGCGATGAATAAACTCCAAAAATTCTTATTCTTGACAAAATTTTGTTTAGATATATAAGAGCACTATTATGAAAAACTTCTATTTTATTTTGATAGTAGGCGGATTATTATTTTGTGGTTGTGCTTCGCGTTCTGTATCTTTAAAAGAATCTAAAAGTGCAGATTCAACTTCTGTTGCACCATCTACGAATGTATCAGGCAAAGCAAAACTGGAAATTATAGAAGGACAGAAGTATCAAGATATTCTCGTAGAGCAATTAAAAGAAATGATTGATAAAAATGAAAGTTTTGTACTTGTAGATGTTCGCCCGACAGAAGATTATAATAAAGGTCATATTGTTAAGGCAATAAGTATACCCTTTATTGATTTAAAAAATAAAGCAGGAAATATTGGGTGTAAATGTAAAAAAGTAGTGGTTTATTCCAAAACTACTGAAGAGAGTGGAAAAGCTGCAGATGAACTTGTCCAAGCAGGATATAGAAGCATGCTGAATTTATGGGGTGGATTTGATGCATGGAAAAGAGAAAAGGGAACAATAGTTGGTCCTATAACAGAGTAATAATATGCCGACTTATGAATTTAGGTGCAAGAAGTGTAATAAAAAATTTGAAGTTTTTACGAGTATAAGCGATAAGGATAAGACTGTTTGTCCAAAGTGTAAAGGGAAAGCGCTTGAGCAAATATTAGGCGGGTTCTATTTGTGCGGCGTTAAAGATATTTCTTCCGGAAGTTCAAAGGCTTCATCCTGCAGTAGTTGTGGAAGTTCAAATTGTAGCAGTTGCAGTTCCCACTAAAAACACCGTAAACTACTAACATACCGGAGAGCACAATTTGAAATTGTGCCTACATTTTTTTTACTAATCGTCCGCCCCAGACGGACTCAAGGGCTTCGTATAAACGGTTCTAAGTAAATTGTTCCTTGTAGAAATGATGCCCTGATTCCTATATCAACGGGCAGTGTAAAGAATATTTTAGTTTCAAGATGAAGTTCCAGTCCTTTAGAAAATTGCGTGGCTTCTCTTGGAGCGATTGCTTGATTTAAGAATATTACTCCCCACATATCTTCAAAGAAAATATTAGGATTCCATAAGCCTTTTCTTATTTTAAAAATTGGTTGCGAGTATTCAAATTTTAGTATTACTCCTGTTCTTGCAGGTATCGGTTCTTGAAACCCATATATTTTTGGTAATACAGTGGCAGGATTATCAGGGTCATAAATACCTTTAATATTAACTGAATATTGGTTATTTGATAAATAATGTATTAACTTCCAGCCTGCATAGATTCCCGTCCTATTAATTTCAGAATTTATTTTTTTACTTTCTATGGGAATATCAATTAGTAGTTGTTGATGGATGTTAGGTGTTTCTAAAGTTGTTGTCATATACGGCTCAATTTCTTTGCGGGAAAAATCGTTGTATAAATTACCTGCTAAGCCGAATAATAATTTGGAAGAAAGTTTATTAACGAATGGGTATTCCGTTCCGAGTTGCAATTTGGCGGCGTTAAAATTATCAAAATTAATGTAAGAAACGAGCGGAGCAAAGAAATTATTTGTAAAATTAAAATAGCAAGTAGTTTTTTCTTTCCCGAGGTCATAAAATATGTTTGTAAAATAGGAAAAGTCTCCAACCGCATCATTTCCGTATAACATCATTCCTAATTCGGTTGTCTGTGTATCTGAAAAGACCAGAGGTATGTGTATTTTAGGAAACAAAGTTTTCAGATTGTCGAAGTAGTTGCCTCTATAGATTTCATTATCATTCAAGGTAAATACGGGTGGGGTAGTAAATTGTGAGTCCGACATTGCAAATTCTTTAAGTTCTACTTTTTTGCGGTAAATATCATTTCCATAAGAATTTAACCCAACAAAGAAAAGAGAACTATCTTTTTCGTTATATGCGGAAGAAGAAGCGAATCCATTTTGAGTAAGCCTGTATGTTTTTTTATTAGACAAGTCATAACAATAGATAGAATATATTTTTTCATAATTCGAGGTAAAAAAGAGTTTATTATCATAAGCGGAAAGCGAGCCCTGACAATAAGGAGTATGAATTAAAGGAGTAAATTCCCGAGTTTCTATGTTCAGGTTATAAACATTAAAGTTCTGCCAGTCTTTACGGGCGGATACAAATATCCGACTACTGTCGGTGGTTTGTCTATTTGGCGCAAGTATTTCATCAACTAAAAATTCCGTATTGAAAAGTAGTTTTTTGGTTTTGGTACGTGTGTTATAAAGGTATATTTCTGAACCGAATTTTCCTTTTATATCTTTGGAATATAGAATATTATTATCTGGAAGAACATCAAAAGCTCTTATTTCATCGCCGATAATGGTTGTAGTTTTTCCCGTAGAAATATTTTTTTTATAAATGATGGAATAAAGTCCATAAGTTGAATAGCTTGAGTTAGCGTATCCTTTTTTGATTTCATTAAGCGCATAAAACAAATTTCCGTTATGAATTCTTATTGGCATTGAGAAGGGGGGAACCGAGGAAATAATCGTTTTTTCTTTGCCGGTGTTTAAATCTATTTCTATAATTTTATTTGACCAGTGTTCGTTAAAGGGTGCAGTTTTTGTGGCATATTTTTTTTGATAAAAGAGTTTATTATTATATATTACAGGGTAATTAATATACCACCCGAAGTTGGTTAGTTT
Source organism: bacterium (assembly GCA_041649255.1). Taxonomy (NCBI): domain Bacteria; species bacterium. The sequence goes on along the minus strand of JBAZNK010000019.1, from coordinate 22,866 downwards.
TTCCCCTTCCATTGAGAAGTTTTTTGACTTTTCTTTTTCATACTCGTACCAATTATTCCATAAAGTTGTTAGTGATTTCCCGTATATTCTTTTAGATGTCAAGTCTAACCCTAATGACGGTAAGATGGGGGAAGCATAAGAGAGCAAAGAAGACCCGTAGGAATTAAAGAATTTAGCAAATTTATCTTCTCCATAGGTTTTTGATAAGTAATTAAAAAATTCGCTTCCATAAAGGTAAGGGGCTTCGCCGCCCGGAAATTCCGAGGGGGAGTATGTTGCTTTGATTATGGAGGGAAAGTTATTATCTTTTATAGTTGCCCCGATGTAAGCATCAAAAAAACCATCGTTAAGGCGTCCGTTGTGTTCGGAAAATTGGGATTCGCTGTATACGGCAATTCCTTCATCTATCCATTCCGGGGAGAAAATATTTGGCGCCAAAAAAGTTCCATAAAAAGAAGTTAAGAAATTCGGAATTCCTGAGGTGTTAGTAAGGTGAAGCATATGAGTGTATTCGTGAACTCCGACATCAGCCCACCAGTTTTCCGTATATCCAAGAGAGCTGATGGATGGGGGATAAGTAAATAAATGAATATTAATAAATACGGGATTTGTTATCCCGTTTGTTAATGTCCCGACATCTTCGATTACTATTGGGGTGTTAGTTCCATAATTCCCGGTGAGACGTTGTATTTTAGGACGATAAAATTCAAGAGTCTTTAGAATCTCGAAAGCGTAGTCTTTATAACCATTTTTATATATGATTGTGAAATTTCCGGTTTTAATGGTTTCCCAATTAGTCCTGCCAAACAGGGGAGAAGTAAAAATGAAACATCCCGCCGTGGCGGTGATAAAAATGCCAAACAGGGAGAGTTGGAGTTTTTTTAAGAAATACATTGAATCAAGATAATTTTATGGGTAAGTGTTTTGATTTTTTATTAGAAAACAGATATCCCTGTAATTTTATGTGGTATTTTCCTACTGTGCCGGAGAGTGTTCCGTCCGTATTTTCTAACCATTGATAGGTTTTAGAGGCGTGATTTATTGCAATAATTATATGTATATTAGGTTCAGAAAAGGATTTTAAGTCTAATTTACTTGGTTCCGGAATTGCTCTTACATCTGCAAAATCAGTATGGGAATGGAAGTAGCCTACTATTTTATTTTTTGTTGAAAGAGCAGCATTCATATTTTCTATAGTATCTTTTAATTTCTGTTCGGTATTTGTAATTATTGCCCATGTAAACTTACGGACGGCTTCTTGCTGGGGGATTGCATATTTTACGTGGCAAGTATTTCCTTCCGCGCTACTTGTGCTTATCAATATTCCGATTACTTCTTTTCTATATACTTCCATAGCGGAAGTGACCATATGGAAAAAAGCCGATTCGCTGAGAATGATTTCATTGTATACGATACTCATTTTATTAGGTACATTATTTTTTTTGTAGATGTAAATTCCATAGTTTTTAATATATAGAAATAAATCCCTGCAGCTGCTTTTTTACCTGAATTATCTTTTCCATCCCATACAAGAGTATAATAACCTGCATTCTGTGATTTATTCAGGAGGGTTATTATTTTTTGGCCGGATGAGTTGTAGATATTGATAGTTACATTAGCATTAATAGGTAGCCCGTATTCTATTGTCGTTGAATTTGTAAAAGGGTTTGGGTAATTATTGGAAATGAAAAACGTTTTTGGTGTAGCAATAGAAGTGTCCTGAATCTCTACAGAATTTATAATAATTTGCCATATTGTCGAGTAGGGTGACCATCTTCCCGTATTATTACCTGCTTTTACCCGCCAAAGATGAGTAGTTTTTGATAGAGCAGTGGAAGTAAAGGCTGTATCAGAAATTTCTGTGCTGTCAGAATCTATTTTAATCCTGTATTTTGTTGCTCCCGTTGATTTATGCCATACAAAAGACGGAGTAGAGTCATTTGTTGTATGCCCTGAATCCGGGGCTATTAAAGTGGGCATTTCCGGGGATACGGTTATTTTAACAGTGTCGGATTTTGATACATTAAGGTCGGTTACCGTTAATATGTAATTAGTAATCACTGCGGGGGATGCTTTTGGAGTTTTTATTGTTGGATTGGATAGACCTAGCGAGGGCGTCCAGTTATATGTATAATTATTAGGAGCCGTTTTTGAGTAATTGGGAGCGCCGCCTGTAATTGTTGGGCTAAGAGTGATAGAATCTCCCGACAATATTGAAGTATCTTTTCCGGCATTTACTGATAATGCGGTATAAGTAGCCTGGCAATAAAAATATCCAAGACTGCACTGTCCGTATTTTATTCTAAAATACCCATTTTCACCCCATGTAGGGCTCCATGAGTTTTTTACATTAAAGCAGGAATCTTTGTTGTTCCATCCGGTCAGGACGACAATGTGTGCTCCTAAAACCAGACCTGTTAAGTGTTTATAAACGCCTGATGCGTAAGAAAGAAAATCTTCATAGATGTTCATATAAGAACTTATTGGACCAGATGAGAGGGCAGTTTGAAGTTTAGATATGTTTATATTACTTGCTCCGCTTCCAGCCTGTCCTTTAGCATATGTTGTAATTTTTCTTGTTTGGGATAACCAATCCGTGCATCTGTCGCAGACACCGTTACAGGCAGTGTATGGGTCACAGGATTCAAGAGGAATCCCGGTGGATTTTATAAAAAGAAGAGAAGTCTCATCATTACCACCGGCGCAATCTCCACAGCTAGTGCAACAGTCGGTAACAAGAGTTTGTTCCGCAAGGTCAAGGTCGATATCCGGATTGTTTTCCCCTATATTTGTAGCCGCTTCTGCTACCCCGACAGCTCCAAAAGCCCAGCAGCTTCCACAAACACTCCCCTGGTCTTTCACAGGAGACATCCAATCTTTCCCGTCTTTAGTGTGCCAATCGAAGGAATCGGGTAACGCAAGAGGGGAGACGAAAGATTTTTGGGTTGTAGAATCGGTTGGTTGGTGCATTCCCTGAAATAGGTTATTGCGTTTTTCATCAGGGAGCATAAATATTTTGTTTAAACCTGCGGTCCAGTGAGCGTTGTTATCTATTATGGCTTTACGAATGTTTCTAAGTTCATCAAATCTTTTAAATGCCAAAAGTTTCAGTTCATTATCGGTAGTTGTTTCGCTTATGTATTGCGTTTTAGAGTTTTTATAAGAAAAAACGGCAGAGTTCGTTATTTCTATAATATTTTTATTGAACGCGCCTTGTATTAGTATGGAAATCGTAAATTTATCGGATTGGATTATTTTGTCGGATAGTGAAGGATTTAGGGGAATATTTCCATCAGAGATATTCTTTTCTGATAAAGCAGTTAAAAATTCATTATTCAGGTAGATACAACCAATTGGTTCTTTCAGCAGGGGTTGTGGAAAGTATAAAGTTAAGCCGGATTGTTCTTTGACCAAGGAAAATGGCGTAGAAAATGCAGTGATTGAGGATAAAAGCAGAAAGGAATTAATCATAAATTTTAATTTAATGTTCATAGGTTCCTCCTTTATTCCTTTTTAATGGATTATTTATTATAGTAACCATACTTTACAAATAATTCAATGTCAAATGTTTTTATGGTATGGATGTTTGAGTTGGAAATAGTTTTAATTAGAATTTTTTAAGAGCGGTAAATTTTAAAAACGGGTTATCATTTTTAAAACCTATTTGTATGTCTACATCCTTTATCCAGGATAGTTTTTTATTGTTTTCCTGCGCAATAGAATACGCATCTGCCATATTCCAGATATGCAAGCCTATTGCGGTTGCAAATAAAGCTATTGTTCCTGTTGTTTTTATAACGGATGTGTTTGATGCTTTATCTTGAATAAATTGTAGTTTTTTACTACTGAATTCACTATTTATTATCCAGCTATATTTTTGTAATTCTATCCCGGACAGTGAAACTGCTAACATAAGGCATCCTATTTCCGAAGAAAGATAAAGGATACCTCTTTTATATTGTCTGCAATAAATTTGTCCGAGTCCCGGGCAGTTCAAAGAAAGTAATCCTGCAGTTAAAGGCTCTTTTGAAGATGTGTGGACTTCCTTATCGGTGGAATTTGTTGCAATTTTAATCAAATCTTCCTGTTTTAGCGGTATATTTGTTAATGTAGGATTATCTCCCAAAAGGAGATTTGTTAGAAAGAAGTTTATTGCGACAATCATTATAATCTTTTTCATTTTATATTTTCTCCTTTCAAAGAGGGTATATAGCAAACATTGTGTCAATAATTGAGGGGTGTCTGTTAATGGCTGAGAATAAATGGAATTGAGGAGAAAACAAATATAACTAAAGAGGTTTTTTTAGTTCTTCTGTATCAAAAGTGATACAAACATTGTGTCAAATTTTTATAGGGATTAAGGGGGAGATTAAAAGACTTTAGAGATTATTTTGCATATATTTTCTAGAAAATCTTTATCTTCCTTTGTAAAGGGGGAAGTGGCGTGTGAGTCAATATCGAGTTCGCCTACTATTTTATTATCTTTGAAAATAGGAACTACTATTTCGGACTTTACGTTTATGTTACAGGAGAGATAATTAGTTTCTTTCGAGACATCCTGAACGACAAAAGTTTCTTTTCTTTCTGCTGCTTGTCCGCATATACCTTTTCCAAATGGTATTTTTGTATGTTCGGTTGGGGTTCCTATATAAGGGCCAAGAATGAGTTCCGGTTTTGAGTTTTCCGCAATATAAAATCCGACCCAATTATAATGAGGAATATTATCTTTAAGTAATTTACAAATATCTTTGAGTTTTCCGTCTCTTTCTAAATTGTTGTCAACAATTACTGTTATTTTATCAATAAGGTGACTAAAGTTTTGCATTTCTTTTTAATTCTTTCCAGAGTTTGAATATTTTTCTTATGTGGGGGATAGTGATTGAGCCGCCGACTATTAGTCCTATAGAAATGGCTTCTTCAAGTTCATTATCGGTGATACCTTTTTCGTAGCATTGAATTGTATGATATTTAATACAATCATCGCATCTCAATACAAGTGAAGATACAAGTCCAATAAGTTCTTTAGTTTTCTCGGAAAGTTTACCTTTACGATATACCTGAGAATCAAGGCTAAAAAATCTTTTCATACTTAACCCGCTGTATTCCATTACAGTGGTATTAAGTTCTTTGCGTTCTTTGTTGAAAGCGTTAATTGATTTACCAGCCATTAACCTTATCTTTTTATATATTCTAAAACAGATATCTAAATTTTTGGTTTCAATAAAGAAAAAAGGTTGTTTATATAAGAACTTCTTTATCTTTATAATTACCGCATTTCTGACATCTTCTATGTGGTAATATTAGAGTTCCACATTTTGAGCAAGCTATAAGCTGAGTTGGTTTACTTTTCCAGTTTGTTCTTCTGTCTCTGCCTCTTGTTTTAGTGACTCTCCGTCTTGGTGCACCCATTTTTTTACCTCCTAATTAAAATTAATGTGATACTTATAACCTACAAATGATTTTTGTCAATTTCTAAAATAAAATTATAAAAACATTTAAAAGCTATCTTGAATATGGATAGATTGTAAATCTTTTCAACAGTTAACGGTTATGTTATCTATAAGCCTTGTTTTCCCGTACCATACAGCTATTGCAATTAAACATTCGCCTTTAAGTGTTTTGGGTTGTTGTAGATTATTTTTGTTTATAATTTCTATGTAATCTATTTTTAAACTATTCTCTGACGGGGAGGAATATGTCATTTTTGTTAATATTCCATCTTTTATAAATTTTTTTAGTTTTGGAATATTGCGTTCTCCTTTATTAATTTTATTTGCTGTTTCTCTAAGAGTCTTATAGATAATTGAGGCATTTTGTTTTTGCTTATTAGTGAGATACTTATTTCTGGAACTCATAGCAAGCCCATTTGGTTCCCTTATTATCTTTCCTGTTATAATTTTTGTTGGGAAATTAAGATCTTTTGTCATTTTCTTTAGAATAATTACTTGTTGTGCATCTTTTTCGCCAAACACCGCAATATCCGGATTAACAATATTAAATAATTTAGCTACGATTGTGCAAACGCCTTTAAAATGAGTAGGCCTTGATTTTCCGCATAGTTTGTTTGAGAAACTAGGGATATCAATGTATGTTCGGTATCCTTCGGGATACACTTCGTTGTTTGTTGGTGCAAATAGTATATCTATTTTTTTTTCAGATAAGAGTTCGATATCTTTGTTAAAAGTTCTGGGATATTTATTAAAATCTTCTTTTGGCCCAAATTGTGTTGGATTAACGAATATACTTACTACTACAAATCGACTATGTTTTTTAGCAATATCTATGAGTGAAATATGACCTTTATGTAAGGCTCCCATAGTAGGCACGAATCCTATAGAGATATTTTTCTTGCGAATCTCTTTAGATATTTCTTGCATTTCAGAGATTTTGCTAATTATTTTCACTGTCGGGGCGGGATGTTTCATTATTGTTTTCATTTCGAATCTTTGAAAATGACAACTTTATTTACATTGCTTTGTGGCGTTAAATTCCCGTCAACTTTAGTAAAATAAATTCCAGAACTATATTTTGAAACATCAAACTCTGCAGAATGAGTTCCTTTTGTCTTTTTTCCTTGAGATTGTTTAATTACTTGTCTTCCTGCTATATCATATAAAGATATTGAATAATTTCCTGTTTTGGGGACGGTATATCGTACGGTAAGTTTTTTATACACTGGATTAGGAGATATAATAATTTTAGTTTGAGAATTGTCTTCAATCGCTGATTTTTTCCCAATAAGTTTTGCGTAGATGTCCCAGCCCTGAAGTCTCCGGTTATCCATCCATGTGAATGCTATAAGTTCATTATTAGCAGCAATATTTCTTCCGCTTTTCCCCCAACGTTGATTAGAAGCGTGAAAAGGAGTTTCATTGACTACGAAATTGTTATCTATAAAGTTACTTGTGCTATCCAGTATTTGTGCCATTATTTGCATGTTTACATTTTTTGAACTTGTCCAGCTAACTATGAAATTTCCGGATTCCGGAATTACCGTTACGGCAGGAAATCGTTGTAGAGAAGAATCGAAATCCTGGTTTATTCTAAAATTAGAACCTATTGGCAAGGCACTTGAATCAAGTCTCTGGCAATAAATATCTGCATTACCGTTTCTATAATCTTCCCACACAACTATAAATTCACCATTTTCTTTTAAAACTACAGTTGGATTGTATTGTTGAACGGCGAATGCTGCGTCATCATTTATTATGAAATTTGTTCCTATTTTTTGTCCAAGCGAATCAAATCTTTGTCCTTCTACATCAAAATGGACTTTATCCTGTAAATATTCTTCTTCTTGCCATACAACTATGAATTCTCCATTTTTTTTCATACTTATATTTGGTAATATGCTTTGGTTTCCGGTTACTTCATTAACTTTAAACAAAGTGTCTATGGGTGTACAATCTGCAGAATATTTTTGCCCGAATATATCCGGAAATTTATTATCTAACCGGAGGTCTTCCCACACTACTACGAAATTACCTTTTACATCTACTGCGATTTTAGGTTCACTGGATGCCATTGCAAAGCCTGCAGTTAAACAAATTACCTGAAACGGGAGACTTGTTGGATTTCCATTTGTGTCATATTTCCTAGCAGATATAAACATATCCGATTCTCTCCATACTACTATAAATGCACCATTTGTATCTATTGCTACTGCAGGCATTGCGTTATTGTCGTAATGCGTGCTATCATTTACTTTTATATTAGTGCCGATGGGGTTTCCGGTTTTATCATATCTTTGAGCAAATATATCACAATGATACCATTCCCGTCTATCTTCCCAGACAATCACAAAATTACCATTTTCATTTATTGCAATTTGAGGCTGTGTTTGCGGGCGCGTACCGGCTTCCGGGACTATATTTATATTATTCCCAATCGGATTATTTGCGTTATCATAAGTTTGTAACATAATATTAATATCTTCGCTGTCCGGTTTATCTTGCCATACAACTGTCGATTGAATTTGGGTGTTATGTTTTTGAGTAACAATCATGGGGGCGGAAGATAATAATTCAGTGTTTGGGTCATCTGACGGGGAGTTATTAACTAGTGTATTATTGCCAATGGGATTTCCATTTGAGTCATATTTTTGGATATAGGTATCTGTGGCGTTTTGTGTTCGTCTATTATCCGTCCATACTATGTTGAAATTTCCTGCACTATCTACTCCTACTGAGGTAAGTTTTGTTAATGAATGCCAGCAACACTTACCTGTCAGATTAACACAAAAATTTGTTCCTATTAAACCCGTACTTGGTTGATATTTTTGTCCCCATATTCTTGGATCGGAAAGTTTTATGCGGTTATCTCTCCATACTATTACATTTTGGTTATTAAGATTGCTATTTATAAAAGGATACCATCCAAAAAAATTATTTGTTGTATCATCATTAACTTTAAAATTAGTATTAATTGGAGTTCCTGATGATGTATATCTTTGGCAAAATATATCTAATTCATTTTGTCTGGAATCGCCCCATACTACGGAAAAAGTATTTGGTCCATCAGGAGATATATGAGGAGTTCTTTGTCCTACCCTTGAACCATCATTGTTAACGAAGAAGTTATTCCCGACTTTAGTTCCATTTAAGTTGTATATCTGACAATAAATATCTCTATCTCTTGTAGTTCTATTGCGTTGGTCTGTCCATACTACTGCAAATTTATTGTCTGCTAGGAATGCTACGGCCGGCTCATCCTGTGTTTCCCCGCTGTTATCATCGTTTACGATGAAATTATTCCCTTGGGGGATAGCCTGGTTGTTATATAATTGACCATAGATATTGGGTTCCCCATCTCTAGTATCATTCCATACGATTACAAAATTACCTATGCTGTCTGCCGATATAGATGGAGTATTTTGTGCTGAACCGCCGGAATCATTATTCACTCGAAATATAGAAGTTAGCGGTATTCCATTTAAGGCATATTTACACGCATAGATGTCATAGTCATTCCCATTTCTCATATCTTCCCATGCTACTAGTATGTTACCGGAATAAGACATTGCGACTGTTGGGTTGGCTTGTTTGCAACCGCCACTCGTATCATTATTAACGAGGAAATCATTCTTAATATTTGATAACTGGCTAGTCTTTTCCTGAGGAACAACATTAAGATGTGAGAATGTGATTTGTTCTGAAATTATAGCTTTGGCTAGAAAAGTAATAAATAAAACAAAAACAATTGTTATTCCGGAGATTAAATATTTTTTCATATTCCTCCTGTTATTATATTAATGTTATTTGTATGCCTTGTCAAAAGCCATGCGAATTATTTTTTTAGTGATATTAAGTTTTTTTATAGAATTTAAGTTAAATTTACAAAAATATATCCCCGGTGGCACTGGTTGTCCCAAATTGTCTTTGCCATCCCAAGTTATCGGGTTACGTTCCGATTCAAAAGCAATTAAAGGGAAGGACTTAACCAATTTACCACCTATATTGTAAATTGCTATTTGTTGATCCGTATATTCGTTATCCGATATGTTTTTTCGATTAACTATCCCTGAGTATTGAATAATGGTTTTATTATGGAATGGATTCGGTGAAACAGTTAAGTTGATTCCGCCATAGCGGGATGTTGTTTCGCTCCACTTTTCTTCTATTCCTGCTGGTGTAAATAAGTTTGCATAAATATCATAATCATCCCAGCTATTATTTCTGTTGTCTTGCCATACAGCAAGACAGTTGTTTCCTATTGTGGTCAGTTCAGGGAAGAATGCATCTTGTGAGGAATTAGAAATTGAGATATTGTCATGAATTATTTTATTATTTTCTACATATACAATAACCCATCTATTTCCGTTCCAAACTACTTTTGGGGAATATAAACTATAACCTAAGGTTTCTGCAAATAAAAAATTAGTTCCCTTAATAGAGTTTGATGTATCCAAGAATTGAGCGTAAATGCTGTTGTAAGAGCTACCGTTTCGATAGTCGGACCATACCGTTAACCATTCTGTTCCATTTGAAGCGATGTCTGGGTAAAGCTGATTTTTAGTTGCCTGACAAATTGGGAAATTACTATTTACAACTATTCCTGATGTATCTACAATTTGTCCCCAAATATCTGAAGTGTCGGAGCGTTTATCTTCCCATATAACCAAAAATTTTTTTTTAGTTTCCGACCATGCTAAAGCAGGCGCCAACTGTTCTTTTGTAGTTACAGCTATTGGAATGGCGCTATCTATAAGCACTCCATTCAAATCTATCATTTGTCCATAAATGTTAAGATCATTATTATTTCTGGAATCAGCCCATACTACAAACCATTTGTTGTTTCCAAAGCTTATGGCTGGTTGTTGACTTTTATTATTTACTGTGGATATAGGTATTTCAGAGCCTGTCAGGTTCCCGTTACTATCTATTAACTGTCCATAAATATGAAAATTTCCACCTCCTATGCCCTGTTCCCATACTACAAGATATGATGTTTCTCCCCATTGAACTACCGGTGAACGTTGGTCATTAGGGTTATTATATATAGGGAAATTGCTACCTACAAGGTTGCCTGAAAAATCTACGAGTTGAGCCCATATATCTGCATTAGAATTACGATAATCTTCCCAAACTATAAGAATATTGTTGATTCCTTGTGATATATCCGGTACAGATTGTTTATTCTGTGCGTTCGAAACAATAAATTCATTAGCGTATATCAAATGAGGTGAACTGAGTAACAACATTAACAAAAAGCGATTAATCATTTTATTTGGTGTATTTGGCAGTTAATTCCTGTAGAAATTTAAGTATAATTAAGCCACCTTCGCTGTCTGCGCATAACATATAGTTATTTTTGATAACAATATCTCTTGTATATCCCGGAGTATCATACCATCCTATTTCGATAGGATTAGCCGGTTTTGTTATATCTGCTACCCTTACTCCTTGATTTCCACAGGCAATATATAAATAAGGTTCAACTACGGATACATTCATAATACATCCTGAAACAGATAATTTCCCTATCTTTGTAATGTTGGGAGTGTTAGATATATTTAATACGCTTATGCCATTTTCTCCATCTGCTACATAACAATAATCACCGAAAATATCGAGTCCCCATGCATATCCGTCAGTGATAAAACTCCCAACTTCCCTTGGAGCATTTGGATTAGTTATGTTTATAACTCTTATCCCTCCTTTACCTGTGGCAAGGTAACAGTAGTTTCCTGATACACATACATCCCAGGTGGGTGTATTGGTGACATATTGAGATATTTTTATGGGATTAGAGGGATTAGAAATATCAACGATAGCAAGTCCACCAATGTGTGCAGCTATGTAAGCGTAATTTCCTACAATTTTAACGCCTCTTGAATATCCGTCTGGTTTAATGCCTCCGAGAAGGGTAGATTTTGTGATTTTTTTACTATCAGGAGGACAAGAGGAGTCTTTTTTTACGTCTATAACCCATACCCCAGCTACATCATCCGCAATGCAGACATAAAATTCTACGGTATTGATTGGTATTACATCTAATGCCCATGCAGCACCAGGAGTATCATAAATACCGATAGTTGTAGGTTCCTCTATGTTGGTTATATCTAATATTTTTACACCATCTCTATAATTAGTTGAGAAAAGAGTATTGCTTTTTATGTTTAGTGCATAAGTTTGTCCCGGCGATTCATACCTGCTAATTAATTCTGGATTAGAGGGGTTTGTGATGTCAAGAATATCCAATCCATAGCGTAATTTTCCTACAAAAGCTAAAAAATGATTCAAGGAAACAGAATATATATGGGAAGGGATTTTTATATTTCCAACCATTATTGGTTTCGCGGGATTTGTTAAGTCTGTGACGATTATTCCAAAATCAGGGTTCGTAAGGTATGCATACTTGCCGGAAATATCAACATTTATTGTAGGTCCATAGGTAGCGGTTAATTCAGAAAAATAAGAGGTAAGAGTAGGGTTAGATGGATTGGAGACATTTATTATGTTAAGTCCCCCCGTACCAGATGCTATAATGGCAAAAGAATCATAAAGGGCAATTTTTAGACATACGCCTGCTACAGGACAATGCCCTATTTTTAGTGGCTTATAGGGATTAGATATATCAAGTATCAATAGACCTTGAGTATAATCAGTAAGGTATGCATATTTTCCGGAGATTGCTATGTCATATACTGAACCTGGTGTAGAGTATTCTGCAATTTTTAATGGAAATTCGGGATGAGATATATCTATTATTATCATACCTGATTTACAATCTGCTACATAGAGATAATTATTTTTATTCGTAAGGTCTATAGCATATCCTTTTGTATCAATATTTCCTGTTTCAACAGGATTATGTGGGTTAGAGATATCTAGTATCCTTAATCCACGTTCTCCATCAGCTATATAAGCATAATTATCCAGAATTTTAATAGCCTCCGCTTGACCTGGTGTGGGACAAGAACCAATAGAAAGGGGATTATTATAATCTGAAAAATCGATAATTTCAATACCTCTTCCCGTAGCACAATAAAGAAGGTTGTTTTTTAAAAATATGTCTTTAAAAACACTTGTTTCGAACATAGAACCAACAAATTCTATATTTGAAGTATTTATTGGAGCATCAGAACCTCTATTCCATAATGTTTGAGATTGATCCCCCGAACCGAAATTATTATTCAAAACTAATAATATAATAAATAGTAAATTATGCATTATTTCCCCCTATTAATATAATTATACTTATTTCTTTATTTTATATATGATATAAATAAGTGTTAAAGTCAACTAAAAAATTGAATTAATTTCAAATAGAAGATTAAAATTATCGTATGAAAATTAAAAATATTTTATAAAAGAATGCAATAGCATATAAAATTTTAATTGACTCTATTGTTAAAACAGGATAGTTAGATAAACAGTAATTTTTTAAATGTATGGGAAATAAATTAAATAAAAGTGTTGCTTTATTTGTTTCCACATTGTGTTCTTTTCTTACGCCTTTTATGGGGTCCTCCGTAAACGTTGCGCTACCTTCTATTGGCAAAGAATTTGGTATGGATGCAATATTGTTAAGCTGGGTTACAACTGCGTATCTTTTATCTGCGGCTATATTTCTTGTCCCGTTTGGGAGAATTGCGGATATATATGGTAGAAAAAGGATTTTTAGTTATGGGGTGTTGATTTATTCCATAGCGTCTTTTTTTTCTGCGATCTGTAAAACAGGGTATTTGCTTATCTATTGCAGGGTGTTACAGGGAGTGGGCGGAGCAATGATTTTTGGGACAGGGGTAGCAATTTTGATATCTGTGTTCCCTGTCGGAGAACGAGGTAAAGTTCTAGGAATAAACACAGCTTCAGTTTACTTGGGGTTATCTATCGGCCCGTTTGTTGGGGGCTTTTTAGTGGAACACTTTGGCTGGCGAAGTCTTTTTTGGGTTAATGTGTTGCTGGGGGTAGTGGCATTTATTTTTATTATCTGGAAATTAAAGGGAGAATGGGCAGAGGCAAGAGGAGAACGTTTTGATTTTACGGGTTCTATAATTTACGCTATTTCTCTTATTATGCTTATGTATGGATTTTCACAATTGCCATCAAAAATAGGTTTAATATTAATTTTATGCAGTGTTCTGGGGGGATGGAGTTTTATACAATGGGAAATGAAGAATAAAGTTCCTATTTTGAGTATGAGGCTTTTTAAGGGTAACCCGGTTTTTGCTTTTTCTAATTTAGCGGCTCTAATTAATTACAGTGCTACTTCTGCTTCAGGCTTTTTATTAAGCCTTTATTTACAATATGTAAAAGGGATAGGTCCCCAAAATACCGGTCTTGTTTTAATTGCGCAGCCAATTATTATGACTGTCTTTTCTCCATTTACCGGCAAGTTATCAGATAGAATTGAGCCGAGAATTCTTTCTTCAATAGGTATGGGATTAACGTGTTTCGGACTTTTATTGTTTGTTTTTTTGGGGAAAGAAACATCGCTGGGGTTTATTATATTTAGTTTGAGTATTCTTGGTTTCGGTTTTGCTTTTTTCTCGTCTCCGAATACCAATGCAGTTATGAGTTCTGTTGAAAAAAAATGCTATGGGGTAGCTTCTGCGACACTTGGGACTATGCGGATTATAGGACAGATGCTAAGTATGGGTGTTGCAATGTTATTGTTTGCTGTAAATATGGGGAAAATTCAAATTACACCTGAATGTCACTTGCTTTTTTTGAACAGTATGAAGACAGCATTTATAATTTTTGCTGTTATTTGTTTTTGTGGGATATTTGCATCACTAGCGAGAGGAAATATAAAAAACAAATAATCTTATTCATTTGTAATTAGTTGAAGCATATTGCAACGGAGAGGGCGGGATTTGAACCCGCGACCCCAATCGCTTGAGGCACATGATTTCCAGTCATGCTCTTTAAGCCGCTCAGACACCTCTCCATTTTAAAAAAATCTATCAAAAAGCTTGGAGATTTTATTATTAATTTTATAAAATGTCAACTATAAAGTCAAAAATGCAGTTGTAATAAAAAAATATAGCTATATTCCCCTCTCTAAATCGTTTGAAAGAATTTTCTTTTTCCGCTTGACAAATTACATTTTAAGCAACACTTAACTAGATTAGGTATTATAGGTATTGTTATTGCTATTATGAAGAAATATAGTTTGCTGTTTTATATTTTTGTTTTTGGGTCTATCCTCCCAAGGAAACTAATAGGGAATGATATTGCAATTTGTACGTCTTCTTTTAGTCAGACATATCCTTATGTTGTTTCAAATAAAGAAAATTATCTTATTGTGTGGCAGGACAAAGTAAATTATTCAACTACAGGGCTGGATATATGGGGACGTATTGTTCTGGAAAACGGAACTAAAAATGACAGTTTTCCTGTATGTAACTCAAGTCAAAATCAGTTTTTACCCAGAGCGGCTTATGATGGTAATAATTATCTTGTAATATGGATAAATGATGGTGGTGGAGTATATGGGCAGTTTATAGATAAAAACGGTACCATTATTGACACTAATTTTTTAATTGTAAATGGCCCGATATCACAAGCTTCATTATGGAGCAATGGAAAGAATTATTTAATTGTTTGGGTTAATGATTCTATTTCTTCCAATGCGAATATTTGTGGATCTATTGTATCTAAAATCGGTACCACTGTGGTATCCTCTTTTTTTATTTCGAATGCTCCAGATACTCAGTTATACCCGGAAGTAACTTCCATAGATTCTAACTATCTTGTTGCATGGTCAGATAAAAGAAATGGTAATTGGGATATATTTGGTCAAAGAATAGCTTATGACGGGACGTTTCTAGGGAATAACTTCCCTATTTCTCAAAAATCAGTCTCGGAGCAAAGAGCTAAGCTTGCAAGTAATGACGCAATTAGTATGATTGTTTGGGAAGAAGATTATGGTCTTTTTATCGGGTGGGACATTCATGCTTCCATTATTGATAATGATATGAACTATCTTTACAAGGACAGTGTTATTTGTGATGCCCCAT
This sequence comes from bacterium, assembly GCA_041649255.1. Classification (NCBI taxonomy): domain Bacteria; species bacterium. Next base: position 7,400 of record JBAZNK010000019.1, on the reverse strand, counting down.
GGGATCAAAGAGCTCCTTCTGTTTGTTGGTCTGGGAAAGATGGAAAATTCATTGTAGGATGGAATGATTATAGAGTCCCGATAATAAATAAAGCTAATATATATATTGCAAAAGTGAGCCCATCCGACAATCCTTCGGAAACTCAAATTACGAATAATAATAATTTCGAAAAAAGAGAAACAAGCATTGCTTCTTCTACAAATTGTTTTCTTATTGTTTGGGAAGATTGGAGACAAGGAACTTCAAATGAAGACATCTATGGGTATATCCCTCAATTTATGTTTACAGAGGAAAGTATTTTATCAAAAACCAATTATGTAGAAATTGTTCCCAACCCTTTTTTAGAGTATGTTGTATTCAAGGGAATGGGGAATAGAATTAAAATATTGGATAAAAGTGGCAAAGTTGTAAAAATTATAAATCACAGCAAAGTATGGTATGGGGACGATAATAATGGAGAGAAGTTACCTAGCGGAACATATTTTATCCAATTATCAGACAAACCTTTATTATTTAGCAAGATAATAAAACTCTAGATCGTGTATTAATTTAGCAGTAATAGTTTTCGAGTTTGAATAATTTTATTTTCTGTTTCTAAATTACAAAAGTAAACTCCGGATGTTAATTTTTGATTTGAGTTGTTTTTTCTATCCCATAGAATTTTATTTTTTTGTAATGTGGGAAAAGTTTTAACTAATTTTCCACTTATATTGTAGATTTTAATAGTTAACCCATTAAGCTTATTTGCAGATTTGTTTAGTTGTAAAGAAAAGATAATGTTTGTAATAGCCGGGTTAGGATAAATTCTTAATTGTAGATACTCGATGATAGGGGTGGAACTAGAATTTTCTTCGATTGTTTGTATTGGTGAGGTTGCAAGACAGAACCCACTTTGGGTTTCATACACCATTTTATATTCATTTTTATCCCGTACTACATCTGGTGCCCAAGGACCGGCACTATCATAAGGCAAGTCAAAACTGGATAAAATTGGATTGTCAAAGTATTTATTCCAATTTATTCCATCCGTAGATGTGGCATACCCCGCACGAACGGTATCTATCACAGCATCCATTTTATCGGCAACCGAAATCCCGCTATACCACATTTCATAAAGCGTATCAGTTTTTATTACAGCCGGAACCGCTGCCCACAAATCTTCCCATGAGCCTGCAGTCCCGACTTCTAATACAGGATTCAATGGGTATTTTGTCCACACTTTTCCATCCGGAGATGTTGCATATCCGATTCTGATTTTCCAGTCTTTTGCAACTCCGGTGTACCACATTTTATAAATATTTTCGTCATATAATACTGCAGGTGATTCAATCCAAAAACCATCCCATTGAGTAGAGTCACCTTTTTCCAGAACCGGATTGTTAGAATCTCTTTGCCAGTTTATTCCATCGGACGAAGTTGCCAGACCAATTGCAGAGTGTATTGGCGGGGAACTGTCTGTGGGTGCACCAAAATAATAAAGTTTATATCCCATAGAATCTCTTACGATTTCAGGTGTGTCAAGCCAGCGCATATCCCATTCCCCCTGTTTCCCGACATCCAGAACGGGAGTTCCATTATTGTGTTTTACCCAATTAATAGCATCTGTAGAATGTGCGTAAAACACTCTTCCTTTATGGTCAATACCTGCCGCACAATACCACATTTTAAAAGTATCATTTTCCATAATACAGGTGGGTTGTCCTATTGCAAAAAATTCCCAGATAAAATTTGTTTTTACCATAACAGGATTATTTGCATATTTTGTCCATTTTGTTTGTGAGAATAATGTGTTTTCACATATAAATAAAATCAGAAAAAAGAAAACGGATAACGATATTTTTTTCATTATTCCTCTAATGCTAATCTTGCCAGGGCAGAAACAGGAGATTTAGGGTACTTTACAAGAATCTGATTATATATTTTTACTGCTTCTTTTTTATTGCCTGTTTTTTCATACAGAGTCCCCTCTTTCATCAGAATTTCAGGCGTTTTAGGGGCATCTTCGAATTTGATTAAAAATTCTTTGCATTCATTAATCGCTTCTTTTTGGTTTTTCTTGGATTCAAGGATATCTATCAAAAGGATATAGGAAAATAAATTAATCGAGGAGTGTCGTAATTTAAGCTTTTTTAGGATTTCAATAGATTTGTCAAATTTATCTTCACCGCCGGGGCGAGATGTTCCATTTCTATATAGAAGTTCGGCGTTAGCAAAATTTGTTAAATCTTCTTTTGTATTTCCGTTTAAGAGTTCTATTCTATAAAGAGCATCATTACAATCGGGAGAAAATGACGGAATATTTTTATAGAATTTTAAAGCATTTTCAAAATCATAATTAAAATACATAAGTTCTGCCAATAAAAAAGTATCTTTAATTGTATTAATATCTATTTTTTCAAGCTCTCCTTTTCTCAAGTATTCTCTATATGGGGGAATTACGTTATGATTATTTGTTTGAAGAGGGACATTAATTATAAAACTTAATAAATAGACGAGTAACATTTAATTTATATAAAGTTTTTTATCTTTTATGTATTTTTCAACATTATCAGGGACAAGATGTTTAATTGATATTTTTTGTTTTAGCATTTTTCTTATTTTTGTAGATGAAACATCAAGCATTAATGGCAAAAACTTCATATTTTTGGAAACTTCATGCTTTATCCCAGGTCTTCCAACTGCTATAATATTAACGAATTCAGAGATTTTTTTATAATCTTTCCATTTATGAAAGTTTTTTGCCTCGTCTATACCTATGATTAAGAATATGTTTGAAGGATAGTTTTTTTTACTGAATTCTATGAGTGTATCTATCATAAAAGATAATCCCTTTCTTTTTATTTCAATATCAGAGATTTCAAAATATGGACTATCGGATATCGCAAGCCTAACTAAATTAAATCTATGTGCTGCGGAAGCATAAGTAGGAGATTTATGAACGGGGGTATTTAGTGGTATCCATACTATTTTATTTAGCTTGAATTTTTGTCTTGCTTGCTCGGCAATGATAAGATGTCCAATATGAGGCGGGTCAAAAGCGCCTCCAAAAATCCCTATATTAACCATATTCATAACATAATATTTATTAAATAAAAATGCAAGTTTTAATTAATAAAAAAAACAACTCAATAAAGATGACTTGATATTTTTCTTGACAATCCACTTTTATATATTATCCTGTTTCTGCGATTGTCGCAAAACGTAGACTATAGAGAGAAAAGTCATGGGAAATGTTGATGATATTTCAGATAAGATAATGATTTTGGGGGCGAAGGTATATCCCCTGTTTCGGCAGATTTTCGAAAATTATCATCCTGATGAAATTGCTATTCTGCATATTTTAAGAATGGCCGATGGTAAGCTTGTGAGAAAAGAGCTTTTGAAAGAACTTAATGTAGAGAAGAAAATAATTTCAAGAAGAATTAGAAACCTGGTGTCTATGGGGTTTGTAAAAAGTTATAGAAGTCAGCTATCAGCTCGAGAGGTTGTAGACGAGATAACTGAAAAAGGAAACAGGGAATTTAACGATTTAAGGAAAAAAATTAAATTTCTATTAAAAGGAGGTATGGAATTCCTTGATAAAGAGGAACAACGTGTTTTGCAAAATATTATTAACCAGTCCGGAAATAAGATAAAAACGATTGAAAAGATTGTAAAATTAGGAGTAAAATAAATAATGAAGAAAATTTTTCTTATTGTAGGAGCAAGACCTAATTTTATGAAAGCAGCTCCTATTTTAGAAAAATTAAAAAAGTGTCCCGATATTAAATCTGTTTTAATACATACTGGTCAACATTATGATTACGCTATGTCTAAAGTGTTTTTTGAGGATTTAAATATTCCTGCGCCGGATGTAAATCTTGGAATTGGATCTTGTGGACACGCTGAACAAACCGGTAGGATAATGATTGGATTAGAAAAAATTTATTTAAAAGAAAAACCTAATTTAGTCGTAGTGTTCGGAGATGTAAATTCTACTCTGGCTGGTGCACTTGTGGCTTCTAAATTGAATATTCCAGTTGCTCATATTGAAGCTGGTGTTCGTAGTTATAATAATATGCCGGAAGAAACCAATCGCCTTCTTACAGATCATATTTCCGATTATCTTTTTACTACTTCTAAATATGAAGATGAAAACCTATGGAAAGAAGGGATATCTGTAAATAAAATATTCTGTGTAGGTAATATAATGATAGACAGTCTATTGAAATACAAAGAGGTAGCGATTAAAAGACAGATTACTGAAAAATTACTTTTAGAAAGAAAAAAATATGTTCTATGTACACTTCATAGGGTGGAAAATGTAGACGATAAAGACAAATTTAAGAATATTATCCGTGCTTTATCGGAAATATCAAAAAGTATGTCTATTATATGCCCTGTTCATCCAAGAACCAGAAAAAATATAAATAATTTTGGGCTAAATAAATTTTTCACAGAGTTTAAAGCGGGAAAGCTTGGGAAAAATACTGGTATAAAGCTTATAGAGCCTTTGAGTTATATTGATTGTTTAAATTTAGAAATGAACGCAAAATTTATTATTACGGATTCAGGGGGAATACAAGTAGAAGCAACTATTTTAGGAATTCCTTGTCTTACCATTCTTGATAAACCTCTTTGGGTTGTTACTCATAAAGAGGGAACGAATATTTTAGTTAAGGAATATGGCAAAGAATTAATAAAACAGGCGATGAAAATGGTCAATAAAGAATATGTTAATAAAAAAGGGGTAAAGTCTCCAAGATTATGGGATGGAAAAACAGCAGATAGAATAGTAAAAATTTTAATTAAAAAACTATGAAAAATAAAATCGTAATAACCGGTGGCGCCGGATTTATTGGCTCTCATTTAGGAGATGCTTTGCTTAGTAGCGGATACGAAGTTGTCGCAGTGGATAATTTATCGATGGGGAAAATAGAAAACATTAAACACAATTCAGCGAATCCTGATTTTCATTTTGAAAAAGTTGACATCAGAGATATTGAGTCATTAAAAAAAGTGTGCAAAGACGCAAATATAATAGTTCATTTAGCGGCTTATAAAATTCCGAGATATGGTAATGCAGTAGAGACTTTATTGGTAAATGGAGAAGGCGGCGTTAATGTTTTTAAAGTTGCAAAAGAATTTAATTGTAAAGTTGTGTTAGCTTCTACATCAGATGTGTATGGGAAAAGCGAAGAATCATTTTTTCAGGAAGATGGGAATTTAATAATGGGACCAAGTTATATTCCAAGATGGAGTTATGCTGTATCAAAGTTATTTGAAGAGCATTTAGCTTATGCTTATCAAGATGCGTATAATATACCGGTAAATATAATAAGGATTTTTGAGTGTTATGGACCACGCTATCACCTTTCATGGTGGGGTGGTCCAATACCTGTTTTTATTTCTGCAATACTAAGCAATAAGGAAGTGGAAATTCATAATGACGGTAAACAAACAAGATGTTTTATTTATATTAGTGATTTGGTTGATGGGATAATAAGTATTATAGAAAAAGATAAACTATCCGGTGAAATTTTTAATCTTGGAACTAAGGAAGAGATAAGTATATTGGATCTTGTTTATTTGATTAAAGATTTATCAGGAAGCGTTGATATGCCTAAGATAAAATTTGTTCCGTATTCCAGTTTTTCAAATAAAAAATATGAAGACATTAAAAAACGTACCCCTGATATAACAAAAGCTGGAAATTTATTAAAGTTTGCCCCCAAAATGTCTCTAAGAGAAGGTTTATTAAAAACTATTGATTGGCAACGTGGAATTATAAAAAAAGAAGAATAAAATGGTATTAAAAATACAAAATAAAAAAGTTATTTGGGGGATTAGTCCCTGGTCTACTATGTGGAGTATGGGTGAAAAAAAAGGCTACAGAGGATATTATTATATTTTAAAAGCTTTTGTGAACGCCGGATACGAGACCCATTTATTTTGTTTGAACGATAGCGATTTCAAAAACGATGAACTTTGTGAAGGCATATATATCCATCGGTTTAGAGTGCCATTACAAAGAGTAATCAGGCAGTTACAGATAAAAAGTATGCGCTTAAAGATTTTTGGATTTATTGGAAATCAAATTTTACAATTTTTATTTGTTTTATTATATGTTATTTCAGTAGTAAAAAGAATATTGAATTTCAGCAAGAAAGGCCCTTCTCTTATTTATGCATATAGTGCTTATGATGTCTTGCCGGCATATATATTAAGTAGACATTATTCTGTTCCCAATATTACCAGATTATTTGGGACATATATTACTCCTCGCGATTTCAAATTACGATTGTTAACAAAATGGCAGGAAATAATAGCGTTTAAGATGCCATGCAGATATTTAATTGTTTTGAATGATGGAACTCAGGGAGATAAGATTGCTAAGATGGTGGGAGTTCCTCATGAAAGACTGAAGTTCTGGTATGATGGTGTGGATAAACAAATATATAATCCAATTTTTAATAGTGATGAATTTAAGAAAGAACTGGGTTTAGATAATTCTGTTAGAATTATTTTAACGCTTAGTCGTCTTGTTAACTGGAAACATTTAGAAAGGATTATAAATGCTATGCCATATATTGTATCGGAATTTAAAAATGTTGTCTTGTTGATAGTAGGCGATGGTCCGGAGAGAAAAAAATTAGAAAAAATAAGTCAAATTTTAGATATGGAAAAATATGTTAAATTTACTGGTTCTGTTAATATAAAAGAAACTTCAAATTATATGAATTTAGCAGATATATTTGTATCGGTAAATGATGTCTCGAATGTTAGTAACGGTTTGCTTGAAGCTATGGTGTGCGGGAAATGTATTGTTACTTTAGATGTCGGAGATACGAAAAGATTGATAAGAGATAATGAGACGGGAAAATTAATATCAGTAAAGAATCAGAAAAGTATTATTACGGATTTATCTAAAACAATTATAGATATTTTAAAGGATGAAAACTTAAGAAAAAAATTAGGCGATAATGCTAGATTTTATGCGGAAAAACATTTTAAAAGTTGGGAAGAAAGAATGGGTATTGAATTAGATTTAATAAGAAGCTTAATTACACATAATAATTATGTTAAAATAGAAAATAAAATAATTTAGCAGGTAAAAAACAATGATAAAATATAAGGTATAAAAGAATTGACAAAAACTTTTAAGAAAGTAGCTTAGATGCAATTTAAGAATATAATATAAATTGAAAAAATGTTAAGTAAAAAAATATTGGGAGATGTATAGATTTAATATAGTATCTATATCTTCACGGGAGGAATGATGAATTTTTCTGACAAAACAATTTTAATTACCGGAGGGACAGGTTCTTTTGGGAAGAAGTTCACAGAGGTAGTATTCAAGAAATATAAGCCTAAGAAAGTAATTATTTTCAGCAGGGATGAATTTAAACAATATGAGATGG